>JAFAKL010000075.1 GCA_019235445.1 Verrucomicrobiota bacterium
TATCCGTGTAAATGGCGCTTTCGCTTGTGATATTTTGGGGCTACCGAAGGAATCGAATTGGTTTATGACGACGGCCACCGCCTCGACCTGGAGTGCGTTGCGAAATCCAACTTTCAGAAAGTTGTGGATTGCTGGTCTCGTCTCCGGAACATGCGTTGCGGCCCACGACACAGCGGCGACGTGGGTAATGAACACCCTTACCGCGTCGCCTTTTTTGATCTCCCTGATGTCAACCGTAGCTGCGCTCCCTTTCCTTTTCTTCACCCTTCCTGCTGGAGCGCTCGCCGACATGGTGGACCGGAGGAATTTGCTTCTGCTGATGAACCTTTGGCTGGCGGTCGCGGCATCGGCGTTGGCGGGCCTTGGATGGCTGCATCTCCTGAGCACCTCCATCATTCTAGGATCCGTGTTTATAATGGGAATCGGCTTCGCCTTTGCGGCGCCGGCGTGGTCTTCCATCGTCCCTGAAATTGTTTCCTCCGAAGAGCTCCGCTCTGCCGCAACACTGGGCGGCTTGCAGCTGAACATCTCTGGCATTCTAGGCCCCGCCTTGGGGGGAATTTGGCTTTCGTGGGTCGGCCCAACTTCGGTCTTTGCAGCCAATGCGATCTGTTTTTTGGGTGTAATGTTGGTTATCCTGCAATGGAAACGACCATTGCCCCAATTAAGACGTGGTTTGGAGAATTTTTTTGATTCATTCCTGAAGGCGATTCGTTATGTGCGTTACGCCCCGGGGCTGCAGATCGTCCTGGCGCGAAACGCGTTGTTTGCCTTATTTATTTCGGCGATTCCGGCGCTTCTGCCAGTCATCGGGCTCAAATCGTTGCATCTCAATGCATCCCAACTTGGATTGCTCTTCACGAGTCAGGGCGCAGGTTCGGTAGCTGGAGCAGTCGTGATCATACCGTGGCTTCGCTCTCGCTATTCGTCGAATCTTCTGATCGTACTAGCCAATTTGCTGGTAGCAATGGTCTACATTCTCATGGCGTTCGTCCGAGAACCCTGGATCTTTTTTGCGGTCGCCGCGCTGGCCGGAGTCGGCTGGACGTTGTCCGCCTCGGAACTCTGGGTGGCGGCGCAGCGGGCGATGCCGAGTTGGGTAAGAGGGCGGATGAGTGCCACGGTAATGATGGTTTCTCAAGGAGCGATGGCGGTCGGAGGCCTGATATGGGGTTCGGCAGTGACAACTGCAGGGCCGGCATATAGTTTGCTTGCGGCGGCGGCATTGTTATTGGTCAGTCTGATGCTGGCCGGTCCCCTTTCGATCGATTTTACTTACAGCCTCGACTTAGAACCCGCTCCGGTCACTACTGCTGCCTACAGCCTCCTCTACACCCCGAAACCAAGCGATGGCCCCGTCTCGATTTGTCTGGAGTTTAACGTGGATCGTGCCCGAGCGTCGGAATTCGTGAAGATAATGCGCGAAGTGCGCCTGATCCATCTGAGGAATGGGGCTTACCGTTGGCAATTGCACGAAGATTTAACGCGTCCCAATACCTATCGTTTAGAAGTGACGGTCGCATCCTGGAATGAGCACCTGATGCAACTCGAGCGGATGACGAAATCCGACAAGGACTTTCTCGAGCGGGCATGGAGTTTTCACACAGGAGACGGTTTGCCGCCGGAACGGATCTATTTGTCCCTGAATAAGGACTTGCGCGTCTCAGGGTAGTCGGAAGCAGGCTGCACCGGTGACCCGGCGGTGCAGGTTCAGGACATAGGTAACACCATAGGTTCAAGACATAGGTAACACTTTAAGGACAGAACCGGAGTAAGAGAGCCGGTAATGCCGTGGAAGAAAAGTGAACCTATGGATCAAAGAAGAGAGTTTGCATTGAAGGCGTTGGGAACGCTGAATTTTCGAGCGTTGTGCCAGGAGTATGGGATCAGCGCCAAGACGGGATACAAATGGCGAGAAAGGTTTTTACGCCAAGGGCTGGAAGGAATGGGGGAAGAATCGCGGCGGCCACGGAGCAGTCCTCAGCAATTGAGCGAAGGCCAAGTGTGCGAAATGGTGAAACTCAAGCTGATG
>JAFAKL010000083.1 GCA_019235445.1 Verrucomicrobiota bacterium
CGAAGCCCTGGAGAAATTGATCCAGGAAAAAATCGAACATCCCGGGCAAGAGCCGCAGGTCTCGGTGAAAAAGAAAAAGCCAACTAATGTCGTCGACTTGGTGTCTGTGCTTCAGCAAAGCATTGAAAGAAGTCAGGCCAGGCCGAAGACAGCAAGTTCGACGAAAAAGGCGGCACGACCAACCCGCCGCAAAAAGGCCGCCTAGAACCAGCCTAAGAGCTTCCGCAGAACGGTGCGAGGACGTTTGAGGGAAGATCGGAGGCGAGCCCAAAGTAGCAACGTCTTCCAGCCTGTGCCGAATTCACTGCCTGGCCTTGGATAACTACGTTGGATCTGCTCAAAGCCGTCGCTCAAACGTTTATCGGCGCGGGTCACGGCTTATGCTAAATCATTTCCGCGAGGGGCGTTTTTCCCGGTGAAGGTGACGCTGACCGCGGGGCCCGGCCCCTGCAGCTGCAGGACCGAACATGTTTTTTCGAGGTAACCAAACGAATAGGCCGTTCCTGTATCGTGCCTTAAGCGCTGGGATGTTCGGCCCTGTTCAGGGCCGCAGAAACATACGATCTACCGCGGTCAAACCTCCTCTTTTCTAGAAAGGGGACCGATATTTTAGATGGGATTCCTTGAATTAGTTTAAATACGGTGGCATAAGCCAAGTTTACAAATGACCAAAACCGAACTTCAAATGGCGCTTGCTGAAGCAACGCAGACTAATAAGAGAATTGCTGGAGTATTCCTCGATACGCTGAGCGTGCTGGCCTACAAAGAAATTAAAAAGAATGGGGAATTTGTCTTGCCGGGTTTTGGCAAGCTGGTGAAGCAGAAGAGGAAGGCGCGCACGGGATTTAATCCTAAAACGCAGCAGAAAATCAAGATTCCAGCCAAAACGGTAGTCAAGTTTCGGGTCGCAAAAGCAGCCAAAGACGCGGTTCTCGCCACTAAAAAGTAGTCATTTGGGTTCTTCCAGGCGTGCTCGATCTGCAAGAGCGGCAGATCGGTATCTGCCTTACGCGTCCAGTGATCCCGGTCAGCCGGGTTGTCGAGGGACCGCTCTTGTCGATGATCCAGGAAATACAGCCGTGCGGCGCTGGGAACTCGTGGTGAATCATAGTACTAGCCATGTTGGTTCGGCCTGGGGTTCTTAAAAATTCCTCTTAAATCGTCCTCGTCCTCGGTTTTTCTCTTTGGGAACTCTACAGTGAGCGAGGTCAGCGACGATCAAAACCGAGGACGACCACGAGGACGAGGACGATTAAAGAGCGAAGAGACCCTCGAGCGTGGCGCGCATCACCGCGGGATCAGGCTCAATTCCGGTCCAGTATTGTATTCCGATCACACCCTGGTTGACCAACATACCAAGGCCGTCGAGAACGATGCATCCGCGTGCTTCGGCATCGCGCAGCAGGCATGTGCGGGGTGGATTGGCAATGACGTCGGCCACCACCAGACCAGGACGAAGGCTCTGCAGATCGAGATCGAGCCGGCCTGCCAGATCAGGAGATAGCCCGATCGAGGTGGCATTCACGACGATGCTGACCGTCTCGGGAATCCGGTAAGGCCGATCCCAGCGGACAAGATCCGCCCTCGCCGGCGTCTTCTCATTCAGAAGGGCGACCAGTTCCGACCCACGCGTCGGATTCCGGTTCACAACCGTGATCGAGGACGCTCCGGCGAGCGCCACCTCCACTGCGATGGCGCGCGCAGCGCCGCCTGCGCCGAAAAGGACAAGCTCTTTTCCCGCCGGATCGGCTACGGTGCGCAGCGCAGTGAGAAATCCCTTGCCATCGGTGTTCTCCCCGATGTAGCTGGTACCCCGGCGAACGACACAATTGACAGCGCCAATCAGAGAAGCGGAGCTGCCCAGCCCATCGAGGTATTCGATCACCGAAACCTTGTGCGGCATGGAACAGTTGAAGCCAATCCAACCCATCGCGCGGGCACCGCGCACCGCATCGCCGAGTGCCTGCGGAGCAACTTCACAATTGAGGTAACGCGCGTTAAGGTGGTGATGCTTGTAAGCCGCCTCGACCATGGCCACGGTCGGATTGTCTCCTGCGGGTGTGGAAAACGAGCCGGTGATCAGGCTCAGGAAGCCCTGCTGGTCAGGCGCACGTCTTCCCTGATGAGTCCTGACATTCGCGGATTTCTTCAACATGAAAACAACACTCGGTCAGGTTTTTGCTAATGTCGAGACAGTCGCGGGCAGTGGTCAGTGCCAGTGCCGAGGAGAACGGGGACGCGTGGGTGGACGATAGCTACGGGATCGCGCCGGCAGCAGAAATCTTCAGATCAACGGGACTTCCTTGCCCGCTTGACTTGACCGGTAAATCGCATCGAGAATCTCCATCAGTTGAACCGCCTGGCTTGAACTATTCACCGCAGATTCTTCGCCCCGAATACAACGCAGAAAGTTCGTATCCTGTTCCGCAAACTCAAAGGCACGCAGCGCGGTACCGCGAAGATCTCGCACCGGCAGATCCGTTCTCAGGAGGTCCCCTCCTCTATCTTCGAACAGAGCGAGAGCAGAGGGGCAGATGCTCGAATCAATGTTGAACACGTCTGTCACTTTCAGAGATCCTCTCGGCCCATAAACTGTGGTCGAGAGCAGGGAACGACCGCGTTTTGGGTCCAGAGGGATATCGTCGGTCAAATTGGCGGCCCAACAAACCTTGAATAGCAATGTGGCGCTATTCTCGAACCGAATCATTCCATACGCATTATCTTCTACATCGAAGACTTTGCTTTCGACGAGCT
The DNA here is from genome assembly GCA_019235445.1 of Verrucomicrobiota bacterium. Classification (GTDB taxonomy): domain Bacteria; phylum Verrucomicrobiota; class Verrucomicrobiia; order Chthoniobacterales; family JAFAMB01; genus JAFAMB01. The sequence continues at coordinate 2,755 of JAFAKL010000083.1, forward strand.
GAGGAAATTTTTGATAGGTCTGAGCAGAAACCGCCCGAGGTTGAGGCGTACCCATGAGATACCATGCGGCATCGATTGCGTGTACGCCCAGGTCGATCATCGCACCTCCTCCCGATTTTGACCGATCAGTGAACCAGCCGTCGACACCGACCGGTGTCCCACGGGAGCGGATCCACATGGTCTCCGCGAAGTAAATTTCTCCGAGCCGGCGTTCGGCGATTACTTTCTTGGCGGCCTGCATGGCTGGTGAAAAACGCATCTGCCGCCCAAAATAGTAGACCAGGCCACGGTTGCGGGCTTCCCCGTGTAGTGTCCTCATCTGTTCGGCGTTCATCGTAGGCGGCTTTTCGCAGAGGACATGCTTGCCGGCCTGCAGCGCTCTGAGTGAGAACGGATAGTGAAGAGCGTTTGGTAGTCCGATCACCACCGCGCTTAAATCCGGGTCGAGCAGCATCTCGTCGAAACTGGTAAAAAGGCGTTCCGGAGCGAAGGAATCGGCGAACGCCCTCAAGCGCTCAGGGTTCAGGTCGCAGGCTGCGTAGACCATTCCGAACGGCGACCCATTGAGAGCTTCTGCATGCCGTTCTCCGGGCCATCCTAAACCGACGATTCCCACTTTGATCGATTGCGATAGACTCATGAGACAAGCAAAGCAGTTGTCCGTGTCGGTTGCCAGCGAAAGAGGCGTACCGGTGTTTGCTTCTGATCGGAAGAAAATTTGTCGTGTGCTCGCAGGATCCATTGCCTAATCTATTGGTCCCTGCGCTCCGGAAATTCATCGACAAATCATGGCTATATTAGACTTCGTTTTTGGTCGCCGTTTAGCTTCCGACGAGGAAAAGGAAGAACGAGTTGGCCCGCCGGCTGGGGTCTCCGTGTTCGGGCTGGATGCATTAAGTTCTGCCGCTTATGGTCCCGAAGCAGCTTTGACGGTGTTGATTCCGCTCGGCATCGCCGGAATCGGCTTCAGCCTTCCAATTACTATCGCCGTATCTGCCATTCTCACGATTGTCTATTTCAGTTACCGCCAGACGATCGCCGGGTATCCGCAGGGGGCGGGATCGTATACCGTTGCGAAAGAGAACCTGGGCACCTATGCCGGGCTTTTAGCCGCCGCGGCCTTAATGATTGACTACACATTGAATGTTGCGGTTGGCATCTCAGCCGGAATCGGGGCGCTCACCTCCGCGTTACCGCTCTTGCAGCCGTACACCTTAATTCTGTGTCTAACCGTGCTGCTGCTGCTCACCTTCGTTAATCTCAGGGGCCTGCGCGAAGCCGGTTTCGCCTTTATGCCGCCGACTTATTTGTTTATCGGTTGCCTCGTTCTGGTGCTGCTCATTGGCCTCGCCAAGGCTTTTGCTTCCGGCGGTCACCCGCAGCCGGTGAATCCGCTGCCCGCGCCGGCGAAGGCGCATGAGCAAATCACCTTGTGGCTCTTCCTTAAAGCATTTGCAGCGGGTTGCACAGCCATGACCGGCGTTGAGGCGGTAAGCAACGGTGTGCAAGCTTTCAAAGAACCTGTGGTTGACTCGGCACGCCGAACACTTACGCTCATTGTCGCGATTCTAATTCTCCTTTTGCTAGGCATTGCCTATCTGGTCTTTGCTTACAAGATAACTGCGACTGACCCTGGTTCGCCGGGTTACCAAAGCATCCTCTCACTGCTGACCGGGGCGATCGTGGGAAGAGGAGTTTTTTACTATATCACGATCGCGGCAATCCTCCTCGTGCTTTGTTTGTCGGCTAATACTTCGTTTGCTGACTTTCCCCGGGTCTGCCGGACAGTGTCGCAGGATGCTTTCCTGCCTTTCCTGTTCGCGGTCCGTGGTCGCCGGCTCGTGTACACGCACGGTATTGTTGTGCTGACAGTTCTGGCTGGAAGTTTGCTGATCTGCTTCAACGGTGTAACTGATAAACTCATTCCCCTGTTTGCAGTGGGAGCCTTTCTCGCCTTCAGCTTGTCCCAGGCTGGCATGGTGATGCACTGGTCGAAATCAAAAGAGCGAAACGCGCGCCTCAGCGCCGTTGTTAATGGCATAGGTGCAATTGCAACGACGATCACCTTTCTGATCGTCATAGTGACCAAGTTCGCGGAGGGC
>JAFAKL010000355.1 GCA_019235445.1 Verrucomicrobiota bacterium
GCAAAACTTTCCCGCAACGTTGGAGATCGAAATCCGAGATATCATGATCGCCCTGCCATTGAAGACTTACGCGCCACCTATCTGGTGCAACGTCTGCGTCCACGCTTAAAACCATTGCTTCGTTCGTGGCCGCGTTTCTGTCATTAGAGAAGCTTCGAGTCATACTGCCTTCCTTTGTAAAGACAATTGGGTAGATAGCGCCAAGAGTCTGCACCATTTTTGGCCAGAAACGCGTCCCGATTGCGCTGCAAAATTCACTGGGTTGAACGCGGGGGGAGTCGGGTCAGGCAGTGGATGAGTAAGCGAACCTTTGATCGGGCAGGAAGCACCGGCCCTGAGGATCTTTGACCAGATGCAGAACGCGGGTAAAGAAGCGGATCTTGGTCTCGGGGCGGCCGATATTGATGACGCCAGCCTCCTTGAGTTCGTCATCAAGAAGCCTCAGGACGCGATTACGCGTGTCGTCGTCCAGCGCGTCGAGAGCTTCGTCAATCACCACCAAACGAGGCTTGTGCAACAAGACACGCCCCAGGACCAAACACTGCTGTTCCTCATCGGTGAGTTCCTTATCCCAGCGGGCGACTTGGGAGAGGGAGGAAGAAAGGCGATCCAGACCCGCTCTTTGGAGCACAGCGACGAGTTCTTCTTCTTTGAAAGCGGTCTCGGGCGAAGGATATGCCAGGGCTGCACGCAACGCTCCCAGCGGTACATAAGGCTGTCGGGGTACGAACATCACACCGCCGATCGACGGCAGTGCGACGCGGCCCGAACCCCAGGGCCACAAGCCTGCAATGGCCCGGAACAGGAGAGTCTTACCCGTTCCGGGGGCACCAACGATGACCACGCGCTCTCCGGGAGCGATCTCCACGTGACGCTCGCTCAGCATGGCGGAGCCGGTAGGCGTAGCGATCTCCAAGTTCTCAAAGGTAACTTTATTGCCCTCTACCTTGACGAACTCAATGTGAGTCTCGGTTGCTCCCGCCCGATCGATGCTAATCAGCGTTTCGCGGAACCCGGCGACACGTTGCAACGTAGCGCGCCAGTCGGCGATCGTGCTGAAATTATCGATGAACCATCGCAAGGACTGCTGCACCTGAATGAAGGCGCCGACAGCCATCATCAGCGCCCCGAAGGATAGATTGCCCCGGAAATACGCGGGAGCGGCGACCAGGGTGGGGCCAATGATGGTGGACCAGCCGTAACCCGCTGTGATCCATGTGAGCCGCGTGGTGGCGCCGACGATCTGCCACATGGTGCCAAGAACATCCTTGAGCTCGGTAATAAGGTGTTGCTTCTCACCCTCTTCGCCGTCATAGAGCGACACGCTATCAATGTGCTCGTTGAGGTGTACGAGCGCGAACCGCAGTTCAGCCTCCTGAGCATAGCGGGCAGCATAGAGCTCTGCCAGCGGGCGGCCAACGAGCCAGCTGATCCAGGAGGCGGTGCCTGTGTAACCCAGGGCGCACCAGACCATGTAACCGGGAATCACAAAACTGCGCCCGCTCACGTGAAAGACAACGTTTCCCGATAGCATCCACAGAACCCCGATGAAACTGCCAAGGAGGAGCGACGACTGCAGGAGGCCAATACCGAGATCGGTCGAGAGTTCGGTCAAATGACGGGCATCCTCATGGATCCGCTGGTCCGGGTTAGCGCCGATCTCTCCGGCATAGGTGAGGCGAAATGCGCGCCTGGATCTAAGCCATTGGTCGAACAGATCACGCACAAGCCCTTCCCGCAGCTTAACCTTGGTCGCCTGGTTCAGCCAGACCTGCGCGACATTCAGGACCAAGAGGGCGCCGGCAATGAGACAGAAGATCACGAATTGGGAGAAGAATCCTGGCAAGTCCCTACGCTCCAGAGCGTTGTAAAAGGGCTGATTCCAAGCGTTGAGCCTGATCTGACCCAAGGCCGTCGCGGCGATGACCAAGAGGAGGCCAACGGCCAAGAGCACAATCTTGGTTCGCTGAGTCGAAGTTATGCGAAACATCATCAGCATCTCGGGCACAAGGCGCCCAACGGCTCCCGGCTGCGCCCCGGCCGCTGATCCATCCGCCGATTTGCCGGAGCGATCCGCCATTGAACTAGTTTTCATTTTAATGAGGCTTACCTCAATAACGTCTCCCAAACAATATTCGAAGCCACGCTGGGCCACACGAATTGACGGTTGTTAAAGCAGATGGCGCGGGTGACGGCGCGTGCCCTAAGCCACAGAGTAAGCCGAGTGCCAGAGCGATGGCCCGCTCACAGTTCCGCTCTTGGCAAAATGCGGCTGCCGTAAGTCGTTCGCTTCTGGCGAATCGATCCAAAGGCCGATTATGGCCAACTCAATTGGATCGCTCGGCAGCGGGTCAATTTACAATTAATCGCTGCACATTGGGATGACTTGTTACGCTTGGCTGGCTCGCTCAAACTCGGGCGGGTCCCAGCAACCGGCATTATGCGCACTCTCCAAGTGGCCGATAGACCAACCCGGCTGGCCCAAGCCCTGGCAGAATTCGGCCGGATTGACAAAACTCTGCATAGTTTGACTTACATTGATGATGAAAATCGGCGCCGCGCAACGCTAACCCAGCTCAATCGCGGTGAAGGCCGGCATAGTTTGGGCCGAGCTGTGTTCCACGGAAAACGGGGCGAATTGCGGCAGCGTTACCGAGAAGGCCAGGAGGACCAGTTAGGTGCATTAGGACTCGTGCTCAACGTCATGTATTGTGGAACACAATCTACATGGATGCCGCACTCACCCAACTCCGCGCGGAAGGCTATTCCGTGCGGGATGAAGATGTGGCACGGCTATCGCCACTCATTCATGAACACATCAATATGTTGGGCCGCTACTCCTTTGTGGTACCGGAACCCGTGATCCGTGGCGAACTCAGGCCGCTGCGCACTCCAGCGGACGATGAGCCTTAACTGCATCTAGTGTTCCGTTACTCCCCAAACCCCGAATTCACCGGACGGGGACCTTATCGGAAGGTCCAAAGCATAGGATTTCGAATTACGGCGAGAAAAGAAATGAGAAGCTAACGCTCGACTTCATCGGTCCCTTCGAAAACTCATTTCAAAACGACGACCATCAATATTCTGCATTGTTCCCTCCCAAACTATTTCGCTGGCGGTAATGGATTTCACAAGTCCAATACGAGCGGTCAATGTCTTGTCCGTATATTCCTCAAGGTACATCTTCCCTTCCTCTGAATTCTCGCCACGGAGAGTGTAGGAACGGCTGATACCGCGCTTGGGGTAAAAATACGTCCCTTGAATCTTCCCGGCTGGAAGCCACTTAAGGAAAAAGATAGCGTCCAGCCGTCCGACATGCCCGATGTAGGCTATCGGAGGCACCTCTTCTTCTTGAACCGGTTGGTCCGGCTTGGGCGGAGCGTCGGAAGCTTCGGAATCGCTCAGCGGTGCCTGACTGATGGCGATGATCAGAGCAACCGACTGCTCTGTCGCGCGCTGAATCTCCTCAAACTTGCGTTCCCTCGCCTCGGATGACGAAACGCCCAACCTGCGATCGCGAACCTGGTCAAAGACGCCCTTGAGATATGAGGCTTTAAGAGCATAATTGATATTCTGTGGCAGATATCCGCTATCCTTCAACCGATTGATTGCGTCAATCGTAGCAGTCGTAATGCCAATGACGCTTCCGGAAGCATCAACCAAAGGTCCACCGGAATTGCCGGGCTGGATTGGCACACTGATTTGGAGAAATCTCGGATCATCCTTGATGCCTGCAGACGCGGTCACGCTTCCTCTGGTTGTTTTTGGAGTGAGACCTAAGACCGTAGGATCTGGAAACCCGATGGTGAAGACGTCTGAGCCGGGACTTGGTAGCGCCGCAGTGTTCACAGACAGATAGGGGAAAGGTTTGTCGCCTTCTGGAGCTTTCAAAAGTGCTATATCATTCTGCCTGTCGACTGCGACGATCTTTGCTGGTAGAGTAACGTCCGAATACTTAACGAGTAACTGGGAACTGCCTTCTACGACATGGTAGTTCGTCACCACATAACCGTCGTCGGATACAAAAAATCCAGTGCCAGTGCTGTCACCCCAGCAACGGCTCCCGAGAAAAAGGTTTAACGCGAAAGTGCAAAATATGTTCAATGTTTTCATGGAAAGTGAGTGCATTGGCATTCAGCCCTAACTCGCACGCCTATCAAAGAGGATTCGCGCCCTCTGTCATCATACTCTTTCTCGATGCTAGCTGCGAGTTTACGCACCGATGCACAGCAACGTAATCCTCCAAGAAAATCTTGCTGCACGCAAGGTTGTCGTGTTGCGGGCACGCAGTACCCCTCTTGAGGATACGTTCCCATTTGATGGTCAAAATAGTACGGATTCTGCCTTGAATCGAGAAGGGGAGATGACTGCAATTGATTGAGGAAAATCCTAGGATGACACGGGTGGCCATCTTTGTCTCGGTAGAAAACGCGCGACAGATTGCGAGGGTCGTACTTGATCAGGAACGGCTTGGAGGACCTGCCAGCGAGCGGACTTAAGACATTGTCCCAATAATGGATGTTGAACATTTGAATGCCGTCGTGAACGGCTCCCATCGTCGTGCCTATCAATCTCTCGACGCTTTGACGGTGGCCGGCTCAGTTGTACTGTTAAACAGTTAAACTGTAAAAGCAGGCACCATATGGATTTCGTCACCGTAAAGAACAAGTTTCAGATTGTGATTCCGCAGCATGTCCGCGAACAGATGCACGTCGAGATTGGCGACATACTGGAAGCAGGCGTGGAGGACGGAAAAATCATCTTCACACCCAAAAGCCTCGTTGACCGGCATCTGGCAGAAGGGCTAGAGGATGCGAGAAAGGGCAGAACCCATGGGCCTTACGGCACCGCTGAGGAGGCGGTTTCCGCACTGGAGGCGCGCGCCAAACGCCGCGCGCAGAAGCGCCGGACGTGAAGCTGCGCTTTACGGAAAAGGCCGACAAGGACTATGCGCGTCTACCTGTCGCTGTTCGCAAAGCCTTTGGGAAACAACTGCACTTCCTACTGGCCAATCTCCGCCATCCCTCCCTGCACGCGAAGAAATACAGCGAAGCTCTGGATGTGTGGCAGGGCAGAGTAACGCAAGGCTGGCGCTTCTACTTCAAAATCGAGGGCGACGAATATGTTATTCTCTCTATCATTGCCCACCCAAAATAACCAAGTCGTTTGCCCGCAAAACTTTCTGTGTTTCTGTCTTCTGCGGAAGCAGCGAAGCGGGACGCCCCACTCCCTACCCTACTAATTAGGCTAGATAAATGTGGCTTTTC
>JAFAKL010000483.1 GCA_019235445.1 Verrucomicrobiota bacterium
CGAGGGACGCCCCGGTTTCGAATTGAAACGCTCTGGCTTTCTTTTCGTGATAGACTAATACCGGACAGGGAGCTCGGTGCATGATTTGAGGTGCCTTGTCCAGGTTCAACAGTCTTCCGAGAAAAGTCCTATGATGACTTGCAGTAACGATCAGGTCCGCCTGAATATCGCAGGCGAAGCGGATGATTTGTTGGACTGGGTTACCCACTAAAAAGGCCGGCTCGCATACTAAGCCCGGAGTTCTTACCTTCAGGGTGAGTTCTTCAAGCAGTTTTTTCAGTTTTCCACGCTCTTCTTCAAGCAGCGTAAATGTGGTTTCGTTCGCGTATTCACACACCGGCACAGGCTCATAAACGTGAACAACGGTGAGGGAAGCGCCAAAATTTCGGGCTAGCCCTGCAGCATACGCTGCAGTCGCTGCAGAGTGATCCGATAGATCGACCGCAACCAGAACACGCTTGATTGCAATGGTGACTGCTTCGTCCTCTAAAGTTTGCATGAAGACCTCCGTTTCGTTCTAGAGTAGCCGAACGAGTGATTAGGGCGCTCACCCAGCATTGCGCAGACCTCTCCTGAGGTTGTCCTCCAGTGTACTGTCGCCAAAATAGCCTGCCATTCGCGCAGGTCAGTTGGCTGCTTTTCAAGGCGCGAGCGCCGAGCACATCTAGATCGATACGTGAGGACCGAGCAACGCGGAAAAACGGCCAACTGGCCGTGGCCCAGAGGGTTGCGATGAAAATGGGTCGGCGGCTGCGTTGCTCGTCGGTTAAGTTGGGTGTTGTCAAAGCGCGGACAAAGAGTCAGAACTAGAGTCCTGTCCCGATAAATAAAAGGAGTGCAATAAAAAGCCGAGGCGCCCGGCCACAATCGAATTAAATTCCGAGCCGAACCTATTCATTCCGTTCACTCACAATTCACCGAATATGAGCTCTTCCGAAAAAGAAATCCTAGCCAAAGCTGCCGACATCGCGCGAGGTCTGGCGATTGACGCTGTTCACGCCAGCCAAAGCGGCCATCTCGGCTTACCACTTGGGTGCGCCGAGATTGGCGCTGTACTTTACGGTCAAAAACTGCGCCATTGTCCCGACCATCCCGAGTGGCTCAACCGCGACCGCTTCGTCCTTTCGGCCGGCCATGGCTCCATGTTTTTATATGCCTGGCTGCACCTGAGCGGGTACGCCGAGATGACCCTTGAAGAGATTAAACGTTTTCGGCAACTTCATTCCAAGACCCCCGGCCATCCGGAGTTGACGCACGCGCCCAGCGGCGTGGAGACTACCACCGGCCCCTTGGGCCAAGGCGTCGGAAACTCGGTGGGAATGGCGGTGGCCGCCCTGATGGCCGCAGCACGCTTTAACACCACGGAGCATGTCATTTTCGACCATCACATCATTTGTCTCTGTGGGGATGGCTGTTTGCAGGAAGGCGTGGCCATGGAGGCAGCGGCCTTTGCCGGTCACCAGCGCCTGGAGAACTTGATTCTGATCTACGACTCAAACAACGTGACTCTGGACGCCATGGCCAAGGAAACCCAAAGCGAGGACACGGCCAAAAAGTTTGAAGCGATGGGATGGGACGCGGAGACCATTGACGGTCAGGACATGGAGGTAGTCGCGGCGGCTATCGATCGCGCGCGCAAGGCCGGCAGCGGCAAACCTCAATTCATCGTGGCCAAAACCCTGATCGGGAAAGGCATTCCGGAAGTCGCCGGTACCCAGAAAGCTCACGGGGAAGGCGGCGCAAAATATGCCGAGGCTGCTCGCAAGGGCCTTGGGCTACCCGACGAACATTACTATGTAGCCCCTGAAGTCCGCGATTACTTCGCGAAGCGACGCGAGGAACTTTTGCAGGACTATAACCATTGGATGCAGCGGTTTGAAGCCTGGAAGACGGCGAACCCCGAACTCGCCAAAGAACTTGCTGTTTCTTCCGCACTGAGCCAGCAGATGAGTCAACAGACGGATCAGAAGACGCCTGACACAGGCCGGCTATTCACAGCCATCCCCGATTTTCCGGCTGACACCAAAATAGCCACTCGAAAGGCCGGAAGCGAGGTTCTCCAGCCGCTGTCCAAAATCACGCCCTTGCTGATCGGCGGCAGCGCTGATCTTTACGGATCGACACTGAACTACATCGGCGACCCCAAAATTACGGATGATTTCAAACCGGGCCACCGCGGCGGGCGAAACATCCGGTTTGGCATTCGGGAGCACGGTATGTGCTCGATCCTGAACGGCATTGCGGCGCATGGCATTTTCCGACCGAGCGGTGCCACCTTCCTGGTCTTCGCTGATTATTGCCGTCCCGCCATCCGGTTGGCTGCCCTCTCGCATTTGCCGGTGATTTATGTTTTCACGCACGATTCGATCGGCGTCGGTGAAGACGGTCCCACCCACGAACCCGTGGAAACGGTGCCGGGTCTGCGAGTTATTCCCAACCTCGACGTGGTCCGTCCCGCGGATCCGGAAGAGACCGCAGGCGCGTTCGTGGCGGCACTTGAACGCACCGAGGGTCCCACGCTTTTGGCGCTCACCCGTCAGACCGTGCCTTTGCTGAGTTCTATTGATGTGAAAACACGCCGTGAAGGTGTGCTGAAGGGCGCCTACGTGGCCAGGAAGGAGTCCGCACCTTTGGAATTGATCTTGCTCGCTTCCGGCAGCGAACTGCAGCATGTCCTCAAAGCTGCCGAGGTTTTAGGGCCCGGTACCCGAGTGGTAAGCGTCCCATGTTTTGAACGCTTTCAGCGCCAGCCAAGTGACTACCAGGAGGAGGTCTTGCCGCGTTCTTGCACCCGTCGCGTCAGCCTTGAAGCGAGTGAGCCGACGAGCTGGTACCGCTTCCTCAGCCCACAGGGACAGGCCATCGGGATCAAGCGCTTCGGCTTGAGCGCCCCGGGCGGAACGGTAATGAAAGAGCTAGGAATCACGGCCGAACATGTGATCGAGGTTGCTCGTAATTTACCAAAAAATTGAACGAGCCGCGGGGGCCCGGTGGAAAAGGAAACAGCAACTCCTGAGGAGTTGGTGTGTTTAGCCTCACCGGGGCGCATGGCGGACTGAAGCGCCGCATGCGCCTCAGGGTTAAGGAAAATCCTACCCGGAAAGAGCGTGTCCTGCCTGTCTTGGAGGGACCAGACGTATCCTGTCCCGGAGGGACCAACGATAGTAGCCTGGCACGAAGTGCCTGGGAAAAGAGAAAATTGGACCCGTCCCGGAGGGACGGTTGGATGTGCTCACACGTCCCAGATACATTTTTCGTCGAGCTTTACGTAGTGCGCTTTCTTCAGAAACGCCAGATACTCCTCTTGAAAAGTTCGAGTCCGATGAAGTTCAACCTGCGGATCGATGAAACTGATCGCTTCTGACAACTGGGAAACGCTCACGCTGAATGCACCGTACCCTGCCGCCAACCGAAGTTTCGCAATGCTTGGAAGATCTGACGAATCCAGGCTGATAATCCCGCTTTTGTCAATGGAATTGCTTTTGCCATCGCCATTGAGAACGATTTGGAGTCGAGGGCCTTCCCCCCCGTCCGCGTCCTCGTCGTTGTTTTCGTTCTCCGGCTTTCGCAAGGAGCATAACACAATTAGAGGAAACCTTGATGAACCGTCCCTACGGGACTAAACACGTCTTTTTCTTTTTTCCAGGCACTTCGTGCCAGGCTACCCTCGTCCGGGATAATCACTGCGCCATCCTGCCGCTGCGATAGGGAGGAGACGGCAGCGCTGGAAGCGCGTCCCGAGATCACGCGCTCCTGCAGAGTTAGATCCCTACGCCCCTAACCTCGACTGTCCAGATTACTAGTCTTCAAGCAGATCGTTCCAGCGCACAGATCAGACCGATGGCCTTCCTCGGAAGATCAGCGAAACGATGAACAGGATCAGAAAAATAACGAACAAAACGTGGGCGATCCATGCAGACGTTCCTGCAATCCCACTGAAACCGAATATACCAGCAATGATGGCGATGACTAAAAAGACTATCGCATAGTGCAACATAATTTTTCCTTGAATCGTTTGCGAGCTATTGCGCCAAGCCCCCGGAAAGAGAACCCATGCGCCAAATGCCCAACCGGGCAAAGTTCGCAGGGAATTCTGTGATTGGTCGTACAGCGACGCAAAATTCTTGTTGGAACGCTGCAGGAAGTCCGGTGCGGATAGAAGCTTAGCATCGAGGCGGCGTCGTTAACCTGGTCGACATGACCGCTTGATCCTACGTCTCTTTCGACGCGCCAGGCTAGGCGGAGTCCCGTCCGGCTATTGACCGCTCTTGTGGAAATAGGACCGGAAAGGTTCTTGTAAGCGAAACCGTGAAGTTGAGAACAGAGGAGCTTAGGCAAGAGGTATCGTTTGAAGATCCAGAACAGTCGGCGGCTGCCGCCGGGCTTCGCTACGTGTCGGATGACTCGCCGGGCATCAGCCGAAAAAACAGAGGGTCTGGTTTTACCTATTATGGCCCGGAAGGCAAGCTGATCAAAAACCCGGCGGAGCTCCAACGCATCCGGGCGTTAGTCATTCCGCCCGCATGGAAGAAAGTTTGGATTTGTCCGCGGTCCAATGGTCATCTGCAGGCGACCGGACTCGATGCGAAAGGACGTAAACAGTACAGATATCACGCGGATTGGAGAAAGGTACGCGAGGCAGCGAAATACGAGCACGTGATGTCGTTTGCCCATGCTCTCCCCGGGATTCGTGCACGAGTGGAGCACGACTTAAAACTTCCGGGGTTGTGCCGGGAAAAGGTGCTCGCAACTATCGTCAGGCTTTTGGAGCTTTCCCTCATCCGAATTGGGAACGACGAATATGCCAAGGCAAATCAATCGTTCGGCCTGACAACGATGCGAAATCGGCACGTCGAGATAGCCGGATCCACGCTGCTGTTTGATTTTCGTGGCAAAAGCGGAAAGCAACACAAAGTAGCGGTGTCCGATCGTCGACTGGCCAGGATTGTCCGGAAATGCCAGGAGTTGCCAGGACAGCGTCTGTTCGAGTATCAGGATTCAGACGGTAAGCCAGCGGTCGTCTGTTCGGATGACGTGAATGAATATTTACAGTCGATCACCGGCCAGCCATTTTCAGCCAAGGACTTTCGAACCTGGGCAGGGACAGTCCTTGCGGCCATTGCGCTGAATCAGATGGAGGAAGTAGACAGCAAAGCGGCAGCCAAAAAGAATGTTGTGACGGCAGTCGCAGCTGTTTCGCGCATGTTGGGTAATACAGCCGCCATCTGCCGGAAGTGTTATATCCATCCCGCCGTGATAATGAAATACCTGGACGGGAGCTTGGCTCGGGCACTTAGGGTCAAGGCTGACTCGGAAATTTCTGAACATTTGCATGATCTCAAGCCCGAAGAGGCGGCGGTCCTGGCTCTTCTGCGGGAAGAGCTAGACCGGCGCTCGGACTCGGTAAGGGATTGACGATGCACTTGGGGGAAAGAGGACAGGCGGGGCATGATGCTTCACGCTCAGCTAACGCCCTCCTCAGCGGCCGAAAAGTCGCCGCGTCCAAAGTGTCGAGGACGGCGACAACGGCGCACGGGGACGACGAGGATGCTCAGGGATCCTTCTTACATCCGGGGGGGCTTTCCCAGCCGAAGTGCTTTTCGTGAAGGCTTTTCCGACGAATGAACGAATCCTTACTCCCGGTTTGAGCGCATGAAGAATGGAACATCAGATTGCGCTGGAGGCCGCAATCACCGTGGAGGCAAGCCGAAGCCGACGATTATTACAGGCGGTTCTGGCTTTGTCGGGACGAATCTCGCGGACCGACTCCTTTCATCGGGAGAAAAGGTGGTGCTCTTCGATAATCTTTCCCGGCCGGGTGTGGAGCAAAATTACCATTGGTTGCGCCAGAGGCATGGAAACCTGGTGCAATTGGAGGTGGCGGACACGCGCAACATTGGGGCGGTCAGCAGGGTGCTCGTCGAAGCAAGCGCCGTCTTCCATTTTGCCGCCCAGGTGGCCGTGACAACGAGCCTCGCTCAGCCCAGGTTCGATTTTGAGGTGAACGCGATGGGAACGCTTAACATTTTGGAAGCTCTGCGTTCTCTCCCCGACTCGCCTCCCATCATTTTTACTTCGACGAACAAGGTTTACGGGAGCCTGTCTGAGTTAGCGCTCACCTTGCGCGGCGAGCGTTACGAACCCAAAAATGCTCGCGTGAGGGAGAATGGGATCGATGAGAATCAGCAGTTAGAGTTTTATAGCCCCTACGGTTGTTCGAAAGGGGCCGCGGACCAGTATGTACTGGATCACGCCCGCCTGTTCGGGTTGCCGGCAGTCGTCTTCCGGATGAGCTGCATCTACGGGCCCCATCAGTTCGGCACGGAAGACCAGGGCTGGGTTGCGCACTTCCTTCTGCAGGCAATGAAAGGACGCCCCATCACCCTTTTCGGAGACGGCAAGCAGGTGAGGGATATCCTGTTCGTTGAAGATCTGGTGGATGCGTTGCTTCTAGCGCGAGAGCGGGCGCACGACCTCTCTGGACAAGCTTTCAATATTGGAGGCGGCGCCGGGAATGCTATCAGCCTCTTGGAATTGATCGCTCTTATCGCGGATCTGGAACGCGCCGAACCGCGCTTGCAATGGGGCGACTGGCGGCCCGGAGATCAACGCTACTATGTGACCGATTTTTCCAAGTTCCGCTCCGCGACCGAATGGACCCCTAAAGTGAGCGTCGCACGGGGAATTCGGAGGCTGCATGATTGGCTGCAGGGCACGCTACAGAGCAAAAAGAAACTGGCTGCAGCCTGACCATGAGCATGTCTCTTTCGGACCCGAAATCTTCTCTGCTTCGGCAAAGAATCGACGCTCTGGGCGAGTGGTTTCACAATCTTGACCTTTCCGGAATTCCAACCGCTCCAAATCATTTTCTTGGGGATTATCCGCGCTGCAAGTGGGAAAGTTTCGCGCACTGTTTGCCGGCAGACCTCACCGGCCGCACGGTGCTGGATATTGGCTGCAACGCGGGGTTCTATGCGATCGAAATGAAAAGGCGAGGTGCCGAGCGGGTGGTGGCGGTTGACAGTGATGCGCGCTATCTCGCTCAGGCCCGTCTGGCGATCGAGGTGCTGGAGGTGGAGATCGAATTGAGGCAACTCTCGGTCTATGAAATCCGGCGTCTTGAGGAGAAATTCGACCTTGTGCTGTTCCTGGGAGTGCTCTATCACTTGCGCCATCCTTTGCTGGCTCTTGACCTGATTCACGAGCACGTGGCCCGCGATTTGCTGGTCTTTCAATCGATGCAAAGGGGCAGCGAAGAAGTTTTGCCTCTCAATTCGGATTATCCATTTACTGACTCAGGTATCTTCGCGCAGCGCGGTTTTCCGCTCATGTATTTCATTGAGAACAGTTACTCGGGAGACCCGACTAACTGGTGGATCCCTAACAAGGCTTGTGTAGAAGCGATGCTCCGGAGCGCAGGATTCGAGATTATCGCCCATCCAGAGACTGAAGTGTTTATTTGCCGCTGGTCCGATGGGCCTGCGGACGTTTTTCGCGAACCCTCTATTCCTGATTATGCCCGTTGAAGCTGTCATGTTCTGGAATGAGCCGAATAACAAGTCCCATTGGGACTTCGAGATTGATCCCGAGTGGGAAATGTTTGCGGCTATGGTGAAGGCTGCCGCGAAAGCGGTGGCCGCGGCGAATCCCGCCCTCATCCGAGTTCTGGGCGGGATATCGCCCATCGATCCGGGATTCATTGAACGACTGACTAACAAAGGGGCCATTGCAGCTCTGGACGCCATTGCGGTGCACGGGTTTCCGCTCGATTGGAATCATTGGCAGATTAACGAATGGCCGGCGAAGCTGGAAGAGATCCGAAAGGTGACGCATCTGCCCATCTGGGTCAGCGAGGTGGGGGCTTCCTCGTTTGGCGCAGAGGAGGTGCAGGAATTCGGTCTGCAACGCTCGGTAGAGCTTCTGAGGGGACGGGCGCCGCGCATTCACTGGTACAGTCTTTATGATCTGCCACGAGCTTGGCCGGCCACCACGCGCCACCGCGAGGCGGAGGGCTCCTCCTATTATCGGCATTTTTACATGGGACTGCTGCGGGAGGACGGCAGTCCCAAGCGCGCTCTCCGTCATTTCCAGCGCTACACGCCCGAAATCGGCATATGCCAATGGTTCCACTTCGAGGATCACCGGTTGGAAGCTGCTGTTGGCTGGTTGCGCCAACTTGGGGTGCGTCGTTTGCGTACGGGACTGAGTTGGGCCGATAGCTTTCGACCGGATGCCGAAACCTGGTTCGACCGGCAGATGCGCGCCGTGGCAGAGTTCGACGTTACACTGACCTTCTGTTTCACGCCCGAACATCGCGGCCTGTCGCCTCATCATACCAGTCCTCCAAAGGATGTCTCCGAATACGCGGAGTTTTGCGTGCGTATGGTGCAGCGCTATGCGTCTGGGAAGGAGTCAGAAGTCAGGATTCAGGATTCAGAATTCCGGAGTGAGAGCCAGGAGCCAGCGGTCAGAATGCAATAGATGCGTGACTCGAATACGCCGCACCGCCGACACGCTTCTCCACCCCCGATGCAGAGCGCAGGGGAGTTCCCCGACGATCTTGTCAGTGCGCTAGCCCGAACTAGGCGGACGGCATAAGTACAGATAGATTAAGTTGAACGTATAACGCATTTAAACCTATGGATCGCGGCAAAGTGCGGGTAGCAATTGTAGGGGTCGGAAATTGTGCCTCATCGCTCGTCCAGGGAGTTGAATTTTACAGAGAGGTAAAGCCTGCCGAGCGTGTCCCCGGCTTGATGCATCCCGTGCTCGGGCCATATCATGTCGGTGATATCGAGTTCACTGCGGCTTTTGACGTTAATCGGACGAAAGTGGGGCGACCACTGGCTGAAGCAATCTTTGCGGAACCGAACAACACCCAACGGTTCTCGAATGCACCGGCCGCCGAGGCGAGGGTCTTCCGCGGGCCCACCCACGATGGGCTGGGCAAGTATCTGAGTCGCTCTATCGAAGTGGCATCCGAAGAGCCCGTGAACGTAGTCGAGGTGCTAAGAGACACTCACACCGAAGTGGTCGTTTCTTATCTTCCGGTAGGTTCTGAAAAAGCCACCAGGTGGTACGCGGAACAGGTTCTTGAGGCCAGGTGCGGATTCGTGAATTGCATACCGGTCTTCATAGCGTCGGATAAGGATTGGCGAAAGCGTTTCGAGGGACGAGGGCTGCCCTTGATCGGTGATGACATAAAAAGCCAGGTCGGGGCAACGATCGTGCACCGTGTGTTGACAAACTTGTTTCGGGAACGAGGGGTGCGCCTGGATCGGACCTACCAGCTTAATTTTGGCGGGAACACCGATTTCCTGAACATGCTGGAACGTGACCGGCTCGAGTCGAAGAAGATCTCGAAAACTGAAGCTGTAATGAGCCAATTAGAAGGGGATCGCCTTCAGGATCATAATGTGCACGTAGGACCGAGTGATTTTGTTCCCTGGTTGGAAGATCGCAAGATCTGTTATATCCGAATGGAAGGAACGACCTTCGGCGGCCAACCGCTCAATTGCGAGGTCAAGCTTGAAGTTTGGGATTCGCCGAATTCGGCCGGCGTGGTCATCGACGCGGTACGCTGTGCAAAGCTAGCTTTGGATCGCGGGATCGGGGGAGCACTCACGAGCGCGTCCAGTTATTTCATGAAAAGCCCTCCGCGACAATTCACTGACGAGGAAGCCCGGCGGAAGACCGAAGATTTCATCCAGGGCTTGGAACCGCGATAGCTTTGAGACCGGATATTCCGGCCGGCGCTCAAAGATCCGCACGGAAATTAGGGGGTTGGAGGCGCAGATCTATGAAGAAGAATGAAGATGGATCAGTAGATCCGAAAGAGGGATCTCCCGCGAACTCCGATGCTTTTGCGGACTCTTCAATAATCTATAATCATGAAAAATAATTCAGTGCCGACTATCATCTCTGTCTTGATCGCAACTGGTCTGGTCTTTTCTGTTACTGCCAGGGCGCAAGGCGTTTCAGCGGAAGACAAGGCATTTATCAAAAAAGCTGCGGCGGGCGGCCTCGCTGAAGTGAAGCTATCGGAACTGGCCGACACCCGCGCTTCCGATCAGAAGGTAAAGGATTTTGCGAAGCAAATGGTGACCGACCACACGAAGGCGAATGATGAACTGAAGCCGATTGCCGAGGCCGCCAAGGTTCCGGTGCCAACCGAGTTGCAAGGGGAACACGAGGCGGCCTACAAACGCCTGGAAAAGCTTTCCGGAGAAAAATTTGACGCGGCCTACGTCAAAATCATGGTCAGCGATCATGACAAGACGGTAGCTTTGTTTGAGGATGCGTCTTCCAAGGGGAAAGATCCCACTCTCAAAGGATTCATTGATAAAACTCTTCCAGTCCTGCGTGAGCATAAAGAGCATATCCACGCGATCGCGAAGGGAATGGGCCCAGCGGAGGGTAAGGCGGCCTGAAGCAGCGGCTAAGCTAGCTATGCTACATTACTCGGTGCTCTGCTGCGCGCGAATAGCTCGGCAACATAGCTTTCAAACTCGGCCGCGCGGTCATCAGGCGTATGTTCTTCTAAAAACCGCTCGCGCGCAGCTTTGCCGATTTGCCTGATCCTCCACTCAGGCTCGGATTTAATGATGTCCAGAATTTCTCTCGTCGATGCCGCGACCAGGATTTCCTTGCCTGGTTTAAAGAAGGTCTCCAGGCCTGGCCATCGATCGCTGATAATCGCAGTTCCGCACGCGGCTGCCTCAAAGAGGCGCACACTGGGGGAGAAACCTGCTTTGACCATAGGGCCGCGAGTCAGGTTCAACGTGAATCGCTGCAGGTTATAGAATTCTCGATGACGGAGCCAGGGGAGGTGGGAGATCCGGACAAGATTCGTTGGCCATTGTATCTCGGGCGGATATTGAGAGCCCGCGACAATGAATCGACCAGAAGAATGGAGATGCGCGGGCGCTAGCAATAGCCGTTCAAATTGACTATGCCGATCGGCGCTGTAGGTGCCGATATAACCCAAGTCCCAGAGCTTTTTGCCGGGCTGCGGATAGTAGAGGTCTGGATCAGCCGAACAAAAGAGAGGCCGTACCATCCGGGCGCCGAACTCCGTTGCCAACCGATCGAGGAGAGGTCCGCCCGTAAAGGAAAGATAAAGATCAAAAAGGGGTATCAACTGGGGCGAGAGATACTCGTAATCTCCCTTTGCCAGCTTAGCTAAAGTCACCGGCGTATCTATGTCGTAGAAGGCAATTGGTCCCTGCGCATTCCGAGTGACCCATTCCGCTACAACCACTCCGTCTGGGACATAAGACCCGATCACGATGCAATCAGCTGATCGGATATCGGCTCGAAATTGGCGCTTAAGATCGGCCAGCGTTTTATAAAGATGCAACTTACAGAAGGGAGGGTCCGCCATGTCCCGCTGGTTCGCGTACCACTCGACATCACGTTCCAGGAAAATAATTTCGTGTTTCCGAGCCGACAGTGCCCGCACAAGGGAGCGATAGGTTGTGGCGTGGCCATTTCCCCAGGTGGAGGTAATGGAAAGTCCAAAGAAAACGATTTTCATTTTCCAAACGTCGATTTGAGAATGATCTCCAGCGTCTTTGCCCGATGAGCATAGGTATGCTGGTGTTGCGCTCTCCGGTAGGCAGCCTGGCCAATTGTGCGCGCTTTCTCCGTCGTCAAAGTACGGACCCTCTCAGCTACCTCCTCTCCGTCGTTCACGATCAGGATTTCCTTACCCGGTTCGAAGAAGTCTTCTATGCCCACCCAGCGATCCGAGATCATGCAAGCGCCGGCTCCCGCAGCTTCGAAAAGGCGGGTGGCGGGTGAAAACCCGTACTTTGCCATGCTTTGGCGATTAACATTTAAGACCGCGAGCGGGCTGCAGTTAAAGGAGTTGTGAGCGGAACTGAATAGATGCCCTAAATAATTGACATTTTCGGGCTTTGGTTTGTCGCCCCATCCATTGCCCGCCAAGAGAAATCGCTTGTCCGGCAAAGCGACAGCGGGTTTAAAAAAAAATTCTTCCACGCGTGCCTCTCGGTCAGGGAGCCGATTACCAAGAAAGCTCAGGTCGGCGAGAAAGTTCTGGTCCGATCGTACCGGATGATGAGTGTCCGGATCGAAGCCGTTATAGATTGGATAGCATTCTTTGGCGCCGCACTTTTTATAGGCGTCGATCACGGGCTTGCCGCCGCCGTAGGTGAGCACCAGGTCGAAGCGAGGTATCAGCTTTCCGAATGGTTCATCGGGCTGGCTTTGCACTCGGTCCAAAGTTGCTGGTGCGTCCACGTCCCAAAACGAAACAATCTGCGAGGAGCGGCGCATCTCAAGCACGGCCATCTCCAATAGATCGTCAAATACTCCGACACCGCTGGCCTTAATAACCCAGTCCGCGTCACCCGCTGATTCGACCTGCTGCAAAGCTGCGCTGCTAACATTGGGATAGACGACGACATTGACCCAATCGGGAGAATCGAGGTCAAGGTGGGCCTGACGATCGAATGCGTCCGGTTCGTAAAAGGTGATCGAATGACCCATTCTGTTCAAGGCCCGAACCATGCCACGATAATAGGTAGCGGCTCCGTTCCAATATGCCGAAAGGATACTTGATCCAAAGAAAGCAATTTTCATCGTTCGGCTTTGTCCTGATGAGCGGACCGATACTTATTGAGTAGTTCGCAGTACATCTTGAAGTAGCGCGAACCGATTTCTTCAGGTTGCAATTCAACGGCTCGATTCTTTGCTTGCCGGGCGAGAGCCAGACGAAAACCGCGATCGCCACTCAGTCTGTTTAGCGCATTGCACCACTCCTCAGGATCATCGGCCGGAATCAGGAGGGCCGCATCGCTCCAGTTTTCTCGAAAGCTGGAAATAGTGCTTAGAACCAATGCACATCCGGAAAGGGCGGCTTCCAGCACCGTCAGGCCGAATGGCTCGTAGCGCGCCGGCGCTGCATAGATCGAAGCCGCGCCCAGATATTCAGCTAACTTGTCATTGTCCAGGTGGCCTAAGGCATAAATATTTCTCATCGCGGTCGGTGACCCGGACGGATGACGGTTTTCCCCTGCGGCGTAAATGGGCCATTTCAGTTTCGGAGCAATTTGCTCAAGGAGCGACAGACCTTTCGCTTCATCCCAGAGCCTTCCTGCAGTCAGAATGAAATCCATCTTTGCAGCCGGAAAATATTTAGCACGAAAGCGACCGTTTAGAATTACCCTTGTCGGAACCGTAAGTTTATAATTAGCCTCC
>JAFAKL010000501.1 GCA_019235445.1 Verrucomicrobiota bacterium
TTTCTACAAGGAGGCAGACCTGCACCGGATGCCTCTGGGGGCTCGCTATCTGAACGGGGCGGTGGCCCAGGCAGACCCGAAATTCGGAGCACTGTATTCATGGGTAATGTTAGAGAAGGCGTTCTATGAAGCGTGGTTCAGACGGGATGAAGTGAACGCCCGCGCCGTCTTTGACCAAGTGCACGACTGGTCCACGGTTCCGCAGCACGCACGCCTGCGCGCTTCGGCGGCGATCGCCTTGTTGGAGGGCCGGCCCGAGGATTGCCAGCGTCAGGCGCGCGAGGCATTGAACATCATCCAGTCCTTACCCGTGCTGCCCCAGTTGGCAGTGGATTGGCTGGAAGAGCTGTTGGCCAGCTCCGAAGTGAGATGTTGATTCAGAACTCAGAATTCAGGAGTAAATCTCCGGACCGAGCCTGAATAGTAGTGTCGGTCAGATTGCGAGTTAAACTCCACATCCTGGAGGGAACACAGTGCCGCCCGCCTCCTGACTCCTGTCCAGTTATTCCGACATCCCCTTATATTGCTCATCGATCTTTTGGCCGGTGGTATTAATTTTTTCTTTCAAGTTGCGAAAGGTACCGGTGAGCTGACCATTGGAGAAGGTGGCGGCGCCAGGTGCGGAACCGGGTTTCCAGGATCCCCAATTCTTGTCGTAGAAGGTCAGAAGCTCTTCATGTTCGGCGATGTAATCCTGCATAAGATCGCTTTTCTTTTTGATGACGCTCCAAGGGAAAGACTTCAACAGCTCGTTCTTGATCTGATCGGCGATTGCCTCGTTAATTCGCTGCTGGATTAGTGCATTTCCCAGGTCCAGGTCTGCGTCCGCATACAATCTGTCCAGGCTAACTTCCTTATCCTTGAGTTGCTGAAGCGAGTCCCGCCAAATGGTAATGTCTGCCTTAGATTTGAAGCTATTTGGATCCAGCCGTTCTGGTTTGCGCAGATAAGAAAATCTCAGATGGATGTCTTGTTCTTCTTTCAGGATCCTACCCAAGACCTGGTCGGTCGCTTTTTTGATGCGATCCTGGAGCTTTGAAACCATATCCTGCATTTGTTCCTCGGTGTATTTCGGGGTCGTGGGTCCAGGTTTGGCCCCGGGAGTTTGCAGAGGGCTAGCCGCTTTGTTCTGCGCTCGAAGCGTGGCCGAGCCAAAGACCAACAAGAAGCATAAAAGGAGCGGGTGCGACGCAAGGGGAATTACTTTCATTTTCAGGGGATATAGATGCCTATTCACTCATCTCTTGGTATTCTTTTTCAATTTCTTGGCTCGTGTCTAGTATCTGATCACGAAGCCTTTTGTAGATGTTTGCCGCCGAACCGGAAGTAAATTTTGGTTTGTTTGGATCGCTGCTGCTGCTCCAGGTGCCCCAATTCTTTTCGTAAAACATCAGCAGCTTCGCGTGTGCGTCGATAAACTCTGCGATCAGATTGTTCTTTTTCTCGATGGTGGCCCAGGGGAAGCCATCCACAATAAATTTTCGGAAATGGGCGACGACCTCAACATTCCCACCGGCGGAGTGCAGTTCCGCATCGAGATCCTGTCCAAGCTCAGCATAAAGCTTGGCCACAAGATCATGCTTCTCCTTGAGTTGTTGCAGCATGCCCTGCCACTGCGCAACCTCCTCCTTCGATGCGTAGCTATTCGGATTGAGTCGATCGGGTTTTTCAAAGTAGTTCACCCGCAGGTAGAGATCGTTTTCTTCTTTTTGGATCCGATCCAATACTTTGTCGGCGGCCTTGGTCAGGCGTCCAAGTTCCTGTGGGTTTATCTGAGGTTGCTTCGGGCTAGCCGCGACAGACGGTTTTACGGCAGAGGTTGAGGCCGGATTCTCCGCTCTCTTTGGTGGCTTCGGTGCGGGGGGGCCGGTCTCTTGAGCCCGGGCAAATACAATTCCCAACCACGGGAGTGCTGCTACCGCCACAAGCGCACGGCGCACCGTCGAGACGTTAAAATGCCGGTTCGATTTCATCCGCTACAATCTGTAATAATCGCATTCAACCGGAAAAGGATTGATTCGTTTGTCGCCCTGTTGAGACTATAAAAAAGCGTTCACCCTTATGGCAACAGGACTCACAATTTGGGCCAACCCTTTTCTGACCGCCTCGTCCGAAGAACTGCTTATCCGTTCGACGGCCGCGCACAAGCTCATTCTCGCGCAGAAAGCGGGGCACGTTTTGGAAGTTGGAACCCTGGACCCGCGCCTGCTGGAAGCTGAAATCGTTTTTGGTCAACCTGATCCCGCGACGATCGTACAATCTGAGAGATTGCGATGGCTCCAGCTTTCCAGCGCCGGCTACGCACGATATGATAACCAGGAAATTCGAAGCGCGCTGGAAGAACATGCGGCGAAAATGACCAACAGCTCCAGTGTGTACGATCAACCGTGCGCGGAGCACCTGATGGCGTGGCTGCTGGCAGACGTCCGGCAATTATACCCCTCTTACGACAATCAACGAGGAGCGCACGGGTGGCCGCAAAACGAACTGCGTCAGAATACCCATTTGCTGGCCGGCCAGACAGTTTTTATCGTCGTTTATGGTGCGATCGGGGCACGATTAGCGGAGCTTCTCGCTCCCTATGCGGTTCATTTGATCGGCTATCGGCGCACCATGAAACCGGGCTCATCGATCCCTGTTGTCGGACCCGCGGACCTGGCAAGCACCCTGGCCGCAGCAGATCACGTGATCAATATTTTGCCAGAGAACAGCCAAACGCGAAATTTTTTCGATTCCGAGCGGCTTCGGCAGATCAAGGCCGGTGCTCGTTATTACAGTATCGGACGTGGCACCACAACAGAGCAGGAGGCGCTGGCGGAAAACCTGAAGACCGGCCATCTTCAGGCCGCGTACCTGGACGTCACGGATCCAGAGCCGCTGCCGCCCGATCATTCGCTCTGGTCGGCCCCGAATTGTTATATCACGCCGCATACCGGTGGCGGCCACTTCAATGAAACGGATCGGCTGGTTGGACATTTCGTCGAAAATCTTCGTCGCTATGAGGAAGGCAGAGAACCGATTGATCGCGTATTTTAGAGGCAGGAGTCAGGATGCAGGAGACAGGAGTCAGGAGCAGGAGTTCAGTTGCGCGCTTGTCAGCGCGCATGCACTCTTCCGCATGCCGAGTCCCGAACGCCAGCTTCAGATTCCCGAGCGACTCCTGAACTCCTATCTCCTGACTCCTGACCCCTATGGCCCTGAAACGTTGCCCATGGTCTGGTCAGGATCCCCTTTACCTGGCCTATCATGATGAGGAATGGGGCGTTCCGCTTCATGAAGACAATCGTCTGTTCGAAATGCTCGTTCTCGAAACGATGCAAAGCGGGCTTAGCTGGATCACCATCCTGCGCAAACGTGAAGCGTTTCAGACCGCATTTTGCCAATTTGAGCCCAGCAAAGTAGCGATGTTCGGTTCCAAGGAAATCCAGGAGCTCCTGGCTAACACAGGCATCATACGCAATCGGGCTAAACTTGAAGCTGCAGTCGCCAACGCCCGCGCAACACTCGCGGCGAAGGAGAAATATGGGAGTTTAGATGCCTTTCTTTGGCGAGTGGTGGACGGCAAACCGTTGGTGCATCGCTGGTCAGATTATCACCACGCCCCAGCAAAAACCCCGGAATCGGAATTGCTCGCCAAGGAATGCAAGGGACATGGCTTCCGATTCATAGGTCCGACGGTGGCCTACGCTTTTATGCAAGCGGTCGGCATGGTCAACGACCACGAAGTCACTTGTTTTCGCCATAAGCAATTGGCGGGAGGCAGGAGGCAGAATTCAGGAGTCAGGAGTCAGGAGT
>JAFAKL010000512.1 GCA_019235445.1 Verrucomicrobiota bacterium
TTCTTGACTACTTCAAATTGTCCGGTCTTCACGGACATGTTGTAGATGAAAAGGGCAGTGATTACGATCCAGCAGACTGGAAAAAGACCGAACATCGCTCCGTAGACCACCGAGAGGCCGGCATACTTTATGGGCATGCCGTATGCGATGCACGCGACACCTACGGCCAGCGAAGTTGCGATAATCGCCGCCCAGTGCCCCTTCATTTTCAGCACTGTAAGAGCGACAAACAGAAAGAGAATGGGAACCAGCGCAACCAGCGCCGAGAGCGCCAAGTTCCCTAACGGATTGACATTCATGGTCCAACTCATCGCGTCGTAATACCTCCTCAATTAGCGCTCAGCCATCTTGGCATGGAGAAACCCGGTTTTAAGCCTTTTCTTCTTCTCTTGCTGCCCGGCAGGGATGAAAAGAACAAATCGAAGGCGCTGCCCAGTTTAGGGTTCTGCGGCAGATCTGCAATCTAACAATGAGTTTTTTAGCCATTTCCGTCAGGAAATAGACGATGGTATTGATCAGACCGAAGTCGTTGGCGGCTTTTCAATGCGCGAGCGACGACCCTATCTAAATCGATAGGTGAGAATGGCATGTTATTTCGGCGACAGTACACTATCTAGCGACGTTGGCTGTAAGAAGCAAGGCGAGACGCCTTGCCTACAACCCGACCGCCTGAAACTATGTTCTGACCGCACCGGCGAACGCTGAACCGGGGCCGTCTAGTTCTAGTCTAAACCGAGCCGAAGTTTCAATTCGCTGCGGCCGAGTTCAGTCACTCGAACCGCCCTGCTCTCGCGAATATGTTCTATCCAGCCTTGCTCAAAAAGATACTCCGCCAACGCCGTCCCCAATGCGCCGGCAATGTGATTGCGTCGTTCGCTCCAATCGAGGCATTGTCGGGCGAAGGCGCGGCCGGATTTTCGCAGCTCTTTGACGTCTATACCCAGGTCGGAAAACCATTGCGCACCTTTCCTGGTCACTTGGTAATCGCGACCTACCTGTCGCAGTAATCCCCGGCCGACGATCGCTTCCGCGAGTCTGACTCCCATGGTTCCCGCGAGATGATTATAACAGGTGCGAGCAATCTGAATTGGACTTTTCGGTCCAGGGCGGTCGGTTTCCTTGGGGGGAGCAAACCTGGCCATCGATTCGAGCAATTCAGCCACCCGTGCATTTGCGATTCGGTAATACCGATGGCGCCCCTGCGGGATGACCTGGAGCAGTTGACTGTCCGTCAATTTGGCGAGATGTGAACTCGCGGTCTGGCGCGTGATTCCAGCTCTGTGCGCTAAATCAGTAGCGGGCAAGCTGCGCCCATCGAGAAGGGCAATCAGAATCCGGCCTCGTGCAGGTTCGCTGATCAAGGCGGCCAGAGATGAGATATCCGGTTCCATACCGATCGATACCATCAACGGTCCTCTTGCACACTTCGATATGCATCGAATTGTCCCGGAAATTTTCCCAGAGAGGATAGCCTATGCACCCAATGATACCCGCAAATTCAATGGAAATTCCGAATCGGAGAGAGAAGGACGTGAACAAGTCGAAGAATCCAGCTGCTCCGCAGCAACCGGCACGCTTCGTGGCGTGGATTATCGCAGCCAGTAGCTTTGCTTTTGCGGTTATCCAGCTCGACGTCACGATTGTGAATGTCGCTCTCCCGAGGATCGGTGCTGACTTGGGAGCGACGGTGGCCGAGCTGCAGTGGGTGGTTGATGCATATACACTTGGCTTTGCGGCATTTCTTCTGTCGGCGGGAGTCGTCGTTGATCGGCTGGGACCGAAACGAGTCTTCCTGGCAGGCTTTGCGGGGTTTGGCGCCACCTCGTTAGCCTGCGGACTGGCGCCCGGGCCCGGTTTTCTCAATGCCGCCAGAGCCCTGCAAGGAATTGGGGCGGCCTTACTGGTGCCTGCTTCTCTTACCATCCTCAACGACGCCTGCGCTCATGACTCACCCCTGCGCGCCCGGGCGGTCGGCATTTGGACCGCGGCTGGTGGTGCGGCCATCGCCGCCGGGCCGGTAATCGGCGGTTTTCTTCTCACTGGACTGGGGTGGCGCAGCATTTTTTTCGTCAATTTACCGATCTGCGCGATCGGCCTCGGACTCATAGTGCGGTTTGTGCCCTCATGGCAACCGGACAAAGAGCACCAACGTTCCTTCGATCCCGCCGGGCAGACGCTGGCAATTGTCGCGCTTTCCGCATTTATTGGTGCGGTCATTGAGGCTCGTCCATTTGGACTCACTCACCCGATCGTCTGGATGGGCTGCCTTCTGGCCTTCGGTGCCGGCGCAGCTTTTGTCGCAGTCGAGGCGCGAACCGCATCGCCGATGCTGCCGTTGCATTTTTTCGGGCAACCAGGGTTTACGCCGGCCATCATGTTTGGCGTACTGGCCAACTGTTCCTATTACGGAATAATTTTTGTTCTGAGCCTTTATCTCCAGAAAGCAATGAATTTTTCCACGCTCCAAGCCGGTCTCGCTTTCCTTCCGCTTACCGGCACGTTCATTGCCTCGAACATGGCAAGCGGCTGGATGGTCGGGCGAACCGGTTCGCGTGCGCCAATGCTCATCGGAGGGCTTATCGGCGCTGGAGGATTCGGTTTGCTCCACGGTATGGGAAGCAGAACAACAATCTATGAGATGTTGCCGGGTTTCGTTCTTATCCCTGCCGGAATGGGACTCGCCGTACCCGCAATGACCACGGCAATCCTATCAAGCGTCGATCGTGCATGGTCCGGCACTGCTTCGGCGGTGCTAAACGCAGCTCGCCAGGTCGGAGGGGCGATCGGCGTGGCCGCATTTGGCGCGCTGGTAAGCGGCGTGGCGCCGGAACAAATTATCTCCGGGCTGAATATCGTTGCAGTAATTGCGGCGGCTTTAATGGTAATCGCGACGATCCTGGCCC
>JAFAKL010000359.1 GCA_019235445.1 Verrucomicrobiota bacterium
TGCCCCTCCGACCTGCTCGCAGAGATTGACAATAAACTGGCCTGCGCTGCTGTTTCATCACCAAGTCTTTCGCTGGAGCCGTCGCAAAACCGTTCATCTGGATTGTGATTGGAATTTTTGTTCCGAAGTAGGAGGTTATTCAGGTAATTTGGAATGGAATACGGGGCGCATTCATGAAACCGGAATACGAGTCGAGAGGCGTCGGGGGTGCTCAGTTTCACACCACGCGGTGGACACTCGTCATGGTTTCCGCCGAATTGATTTCCATGGATTGGGAAAGCGCAGAAAGGCGTTGCCCGCCGGAGCCGGCGAACCATTTTACGGCTGAGAAGATCTTCGATGCCCGTTGCGCAATGACGTTGCTGAACGAGGCAATGACCCTGTTGCGTAAGGAGTACGCTGCCCAGGACAAAGCGTCAAAAGCAATTCAATGAAATAAAAAGGGGATCATCAGCCTGGATTCATCAGACCTTCCGGGCATTGCGAAACTTCGGTTGGCAGCAGGGGTACGGTGCATTCAGGGTGAGCGTTTCTCAGTTGCCAGAAGCGATCAGTTCCATCGACCATCAGGTCGAACATCATCGGACTCGAACTTTTCAAGAGGAGTATCTGGCGTTTCTGAAAGCGCACGACATACAGTTCGACGAAAAATATCTCTGGACTAGTGAGCAGATCAACCGTCCCTCCGGGACGGGTCCACTTTTCTTTTATTTCCAGGCACTTCGTGCCAGGCTACTTTCGATTGGTCCCTCCGGGACAGGCTACTTTCGTTTCGTCCCTCCGGGACAGGATACGCTCCTTCGTTGTAGGATTTTCCTTAAGTTAAGTTAGCGCTTAGGGGTTCCACTCCGGTTTCAGGGCCAGTGCCCCTCCGGGTACCTTCTCCAGAGAGGCACCCCAGGCCTGAAATCATCTTCGAAATGTCCAAACCCCAGTCCCGGGGTTGAACCCCGGGCTGAATCCTGAAGTCCTTTCGGGACAAAAGAACCGTCTCAAACCTCTTCATAGAAGCGCCATTCGCTTTATGTGGCATTCTCAATAAACTATTTCATATGCTGGCAAGCCTGCCATTGAGTGAGATGTCGCTGGAAGATAAGCTTCAAGCCATGGAAGCAATCTGGGGAGGACTTAAGTCGGGAACCCGCCCGCATCGAGTCCAAAGCTGGCATCAGGATCGCAATATCAGCGGACTGACGGTCAACCCTGATCAGGCAAACTAATGAACGGTCATATGAGATTCCTTCTTCTTTCCACGGTAGGAATGATCGTTTTCCTGATAAAAGTTGCTGGTGGGCAGCAAGCGCAACCGAGTCCCGCCGCGCCTTTGGTTCCGGCGATGGAGGAAATCCCTACGCCCTCCGGAGTACCAGAACCACAGGCGGCTCCTGCTTTGCTTCCGGAATCGAATCAACTCCCCGCGGAACCACCTGACCTACGGTTGCCTTCTCCATCCGCCCTGAATCCCGGGGGAACCGATTCGAATCAATCTACAGAGGCTCCCAAAGTGCTTTCGCCGGAGGAGCAGGAGAGAAACAGAGTAAGGCTGGTTCAGCTTCGGGCGATCGCGATGCGTAATCCGCGGGCGATCGATCTCCTCAAACAGGCTAACGGCGCGATGCTGGAAGAGGCCAAACGCGAGTTTATGCGAGCCTACTATCACACGCTTTGTACGCGGATGCGGCAGTTGGACCCTGGGTCGGGCCAAGCGATTAGCGCGTTCGAGCGCGAAGAGATGCGAAAGTTAGCGTTAGGACCCTCGCGCCTGGCAATCGTTTCCCGTGACCTGCTCCATAGAGAACGGTCCCGCCACGGGCGACGATCTGAATAACAAATCCCTGCGGTTCCGGTCAATTCCGACCTGCCCGAAATTCCACCCAGACTCAACGGTCGGAAGGATTGGACTGCGAAGGCCCGTAAACAATGGCATTCAGCAAGAGCCTTACCGTTGAGGTCCAGATCATCCTGAAACCAGGTTCAAAATTAAAAAGAATCACGTGACCCGCGTCAATTGGTTCGTCGATCAAAGCCGAAGCGCCGCGGAGTAGTTTTTCAGTATTATTCTCCCAAAAAAAGCCACTGATTTTCAGCTTATCGCCCTCCAAAGTAAGAACGTTTGCACCTGTTTCGCTTGCCTTGAAAAATATATCACCCTCCACAAACAGGGGAAGCATATCGGAATCATATCCGATCGCCAGATAGTGATCTCGATTAATCTTGGCCTTAACGATCGACCCCGGGATTTCGAGCGGCTTGGAGTTCGGAGGTTCCTTTTTTTGGGATGGCGAGCGGTCCGATTTTTGTGCTGGTGTTGCCTGTGTTTCAGCGGAGGAGTCCGCCCTCTCTTCGCCAAGGGTACGGGACGGGCTGATTTTCGTCTCGGGGTCGGTCGCGAATTCGCTGGCGCCACCGATGCAAATCAGGACTCCCCCTTGGCTGACCCAATCGCGAAGATCGCCGAGCTGGCTTTCGTCGAACGCCTTCTTGTAGCTTGAAGCGTCACCATTGGGAAGTATCAGCACGTTCAGCTGGTCGAGGACATCCCGGGTTAGCTTTTGCAGCGAGACGGGAATCACCTCCAATCCGCACTTTTGTCCCAGAAGAAAACGCATCAGGCCGTAACTGGTCTGCTCGACGGGTTCGTCCGCCAGAATGGCTACTTTCGGGACCTTTAAAGGGAAATTAGCTTCTGAAGCGATACCGCGACGGGTGCTGTCCGGAAACGAAGAGTGAACGGATTGAACCGTTACCCCGTATTTGGCAGAAACATTCGTGATGACCTTGCGAAGATTGCTGGGATTTCGCTCTTCCCAGAGAATAAAACTTCCCCGTGGCATATCTTTGTCTCCTGCGCGAAACGGTTCATTCGATGTTTCGACACGGTAGCCCTGGTGCAAGAGCTCAATCACCATTTGCATGACGCGAACAGAGGAGGGTTTGAACGCATAAGCAACTCCTGCTTCGAGGCGACCTGGTGCGGGGTTCTCTGCCGAAGCCTGTGGCGCAGTTTTCGTTTCGAGTCTCTGGGATGCTTCCGGCACCGCCGTAACATCTGTCGGAACCGGTTCCTCTGTAGAATAGGCCTCGATTCCCATGGCGAGAGGCAGAGACCACGCTGTCACGTCGTAGAATTCGTAATCCTGCTTTGACTCTTCGGTTCCTTTCGCTTCGTTTGCTTTGCGCACGGCCTCTTGCCGTTTCAGAAATTCTGCGTCCTCTCGGGTCTCGGTTTCCAATAAGGCAGTTGCCATTCGGCCATAGGGTTGCGCAGTGTCGATCACAAAGGAGCCTGCGGGAATTGTTTTCTCTCCTGGGGGGTCGCCGAAATAGTCCGCCGCCTTCAGCAACTTGACCTCGGTATTTGTCCGAGAAACTTCGATTCCCTGCCTGATCAGAAGCGAGACCAGGTCCTCGGCCTCTCGCGGATCTTTGCCAGCGAGGAGATAGAATGTTCGCTTCAGTTCCTTAAGAGTCGTTTCAAAGAAGTCTCGGTAATCTCGAAGCCTGGCTTGACGATTGGCGGCAGCAGTCAGCACGGTGGCGAGACTGGCAGTCACGTGTTTGGCGATTCCGGCGCGGAGGGTCGCCAGCGTGCCATCGTTCCGAAGCCACCGATACCCCAACGGACCGCCGCCATCGGTTTCATAGGTCATTCCCGTAGCGCCGTGAAGGGAGGACCAACTGTCCCAGTACCCTGGGTAAAAGAGGTCGAACATCTGTCGGACGATATACGGCCATTCGAATCGATCGAACGCTCTCGCGTTGGATTTGCCAAAAATTTCCAGCCATTTGAGGGTGTTTTTCCCGGGCAGGTTTGGATTGAGTGGAAGCGCCGGAGGGGGGAAAAAATATTCCTTGGTTTGGCCGTGATGATCCGCGAGGACCTGCGGATGCCACTGCAGAAGGGCTCTCGTTGCGGCGTCCGATTCCGGTTGTGACAATGAGACCAGGTCGCGGTTCAGGTCGAAGAAATTGTGGTTTAGCCTTCCGGTAATGGACCAGGGTTCCTGATGCTCGTAGGCGTACTGCTCCTGGAGCCCGGATCCATGCGCATTATACCAGGTCGTGAACCGCTCGTGGCCGTCCGGGTTTTGACAGGGGTTGATCAGGACCAAGGTGTGTTCTAATGCGTCGCGAAGCGCGGGACCGTCTGAAGCGAGAAGTTGATAGAGGACCTGAATTCCTGCCTCGAAGGCCGCCGATTCGCTCCCGTGAATACTGTAGGAGAGCCAAACCACAATCGGCAGTGTTTCGATTAACTGATCGAGTTCGGAACCGGCCTTCAACTTTCTCGGGTCGATCAAACTTCCGAGTTGATCCTTGATTTCGTTGAGATGAGCCAGATTTCCTGGAGAACTGATGGCCAGAAGGTACTGGGAACGGTGTTCTGGAGTTTTTCCTATCGTGAAAACGCGCAAACGGTCCGAGTGTCTCTGGTATTCGCGCAACAGAGATTCGTAAAGCGCATAGGTCGTCAGAAAATCACCCGTTTCGTAGCCGAGGAAGTCCGAAGGGCGCGGTAGCTCGGAGCGGTAGGGTCCTCGGTCATAAAAATCAAAGGGCTGGGAATCTGCCGGCAAGTCGGGAGCATGTATTTGGGCCTTGAGCTGCCAGGGGCAGGCAAGGAGGGCGATCGATGACAAGAGCAAAGAAAGCTTTGCCCAGATCTCGAAGACGAGCGGGGAGATGAAGCCGCCCTCTTTGCAGCTTCGAATAGGAGGAGCCTCAACGGTTTGATGCAATGAGCAAATGAGAGGAAGGAGCGCTTCGTCAAGAGTGGCTAGAGGCCTTCCGGAGCTCCTAGGAGCTCCATGATCCGGCGGACAAGGCGTCCGGATTGACCTCCGTCGATGACCCGATGGTCAAAGCTGATCGTCAATTCTGCTTCGAGCCGCGGAACGAAGCACCCGGCCGTTTCATCCCAAAAAGGTCTCTTTTCCCCATAACCGAGACCCATGATCAACGTTTCGTTCGGAAGGGGGATCGGAGTTGCCCAATGGACCCCGAGCGTTCCGAAGTTCGTCACGGAAGCGATGGCAGGCCGTTTGGCTTCCTCCGGTAAACGCTTCTCCTTTGCGGATTGGAGAAACTTTTTATACTGGCCGGGCAGCCCGGCCAGCGGCTGTTTGTCCAGTTCAGCGAAGACCGGCACGATAACGCCGTCTTCCACCTCGACCGCGACACCGATGTCGATCGATGCCGGGAGAACGATTTTGTCGCCGATTAAGCGTGCCGCGGACTGAGGATATTCTGACAAAGCGATCGCCAAGGCTTTTGCCAGGTACAGGGCAGGACCCGGAGACGGGGTAAGGGTTTTTCGATGAGCCAGGATTGGTTCGAGCGAGATGGAAACTCCGAGGGTGGCGAGCGGGCGCGTCCAGCTCCTGCGCATGGAATCTGCCACTGCAAGTCGCATCGGAGAGGCTTTTTTGGATGGAAGCCGATTCAGTCCTTCTATGTAGGCTTCGAAATCGCGGACAGTGACACGACCCGCAATTCCGCTGCCCGGCACCACCGCGGCGTCGTCAGGATGGATGCCCAATTCCTGGAGCCGCGCTCGCAGCCGCGGGGACTGGTAAGCGGCTCCATTCTGCCCGATCGGGATTTCCAGATTGTCGGCAAGGGAATCGTCTGCAGAGAGTGTCTGATCGGCCGAGGCCGCGTTGTGGCTGGGCCCAAACCATGCTGAAGCAACTAGGGGCGGTTCGGCGAGATTCAGTCGTTCGACGTCTTCGGCGGAGGCTTCGATGTATCCCAGCGTGCTGCCCACCGGGTAGGTCTCGTTGACTTCGGCCGTAAAGCTATCGAGGAGGCCCTGGCAAGGGGTCGTCACGCTCATCACGGCCTTATTCGTTTCCACCTCAATGACCTCCTGGTCGTTGGCGATCTGGTCGCCTACATTTACGGTAAGCCGGACGACGGTGGCCTCGGCGATCGATTCACCGAGCTGCGGCATGATGATCGGGATTTTCGGCATAGAAGCGGGAATGAGCTGGTGAGGATGACTGAAGGCCGGCGGCCAGTACTAAGGTGAACGTATTTCGTCTCGGAGTTTACCAATCGCAAAGCCGGCGTACTGCGGCGGCGATGACCTGGCTGGAAGGTTTGTGAACCCCCCAGAGGCTGGGATGAAACGGGACCGGAGTGTCTTTACTATTGATTCGTTGAGGCGGGGCATCAAGGAGGTGGAATCCATGCGTGACCACCGAAGCGATAACTTCCGAGTTGACGCCACCCCAGGGCCAGGATTCCCCGACACAAAGCAGTCGTGCGGTTCTAGCTACTGAGCTTAGCACCGTCTTCAGATCGAAGGGCTTAACGCACCGCAAATCGACGACTTCGACTTCGATGTCCTCTTTGTGCAATTGGTCCGCAGCTGCCAAAGCCTCATGAACCATGGCACTATAAGCCACGATCGTCACGTCCCGCCCAAACCGAGCGATTCTGGCGGTATCGCAGGGCAACCCAGTCTCGGGGAGCACCTCGCATTTCAGGCGATTGTAAAGGTATTTATGTTCGCAGAAAATGACCGGATCATCGATCTCGACGGCTTCCAGCAGCATTGTATAGGCATCTTCGACGGTGGCCGGTGTCATCACGACCAGTCCGGGGAAATGACTGTAAAGCGACTCTAAACATTGGCTATGAAACGGGCCGCTGCCAGGATTGCCTCCTGATGGCAGCCGGATGGTAATCGGGCAGGCTACCTGGGTCCGCCAGTAAAGGGTGGCTGCCTGATTGACAATCTGGTTAATGGCTACCATCGAAAAATCCGCGAATTGCATTTCTATGATCGGACGCATCCCTTCGATGGCCGCTCCGATGGCGCTTCCGACCATCGCGTCTTCGCTGATTGGAGCATCGAGGACCCGCCCCGGGAACTCTTTCGCTAAATTCTTGGTCGCCTTGAAAGCGCCTCCCAAGGTTCCAATGTCCTGACCGTAAATGTAAACACGCTCATCGTCCCGGAGGGCCTTTTCCTGCGCTTCCCGAATCGCTTCGAGGTACGTGATAGTCATCGTACCAGCACGGCTGACGCGATTCTTTTGGTTGCATATGGACACCACGTCTCCATGGCCGGGTCCGCCAGGGGTTCATGCTGGGCATCGGCCACCGCGTTTTCTACCTGCTCTTTCGCGTTTTTTCTCCAGTCCTCCAGCAAAACATGATCCGCCCAATGGCGTTCCTGGAGATAATTCTCCGCTATTTTCAGGCAATCGCGGCCGAGTCTCGTTTGAGATAAGGTTTTGTCCATGTAGGATGCGTCATCGTGTTCTCCGTGGCCGGTCAGGCGAAGACAGTCGCCAACGACCATCTGCGGACCATGGCCCGACCGGGCTCGCTGTGTCGCCTGCCCCAGCACTTCGAGGCATTCTTGCAGATCTGTTCCATCCAACGAGTGGCCTTCTACTCCATATCCGGTAGCGCGTTCCACCAAATCGCTGCAGGCGAATTGCCGGCTGTTTGGCGTCGAATAGGCATACTGGTTATTGACGACAACAACCACGAGCGGCAATTTTTCGACTGCAGCCATGTTAATCGCTTCATGGAAGGCACCGGTGGAGGTGCCTCCATCGCCGATTGTGGTTGCCCCGATCGCGGTAGTGTCCCCTTGAAAACGTCTTGCCACCAAGGCGCCGGCGACCACGGAAATAAGCGATCCGAGGTGGCTGATCATCGCGTGATATCCTCCGCGTGGATTGCCTCGGTGCACGTTCCCGTCCCGACCACGGCTTAAGCTGGTCCGAGATCCGAAGTGGACACGAAACACGTCAATTAGCGACTCGCCAAAGGCGAGCCGGCCTGCCTGGTCGCGAATCAGGGGGCCGAAGATATCGCCCGATTTTAGCATGATGCCGAGGGCTGCGCTGATCGCTTCCTGTCCCTTGCCCAGGTAAACACCACCGGAGATTTTTCCGGCTCTCCAAAGGCTGGCCAACTTCTCTTCCACGGTACGGGCGAGCAACATCCAATTAAAGGCGTCGACATATTGTTCCCGGGAAACCGGGGAAACGACGCCCCTCTTTGGCTGCTTGAGGGTGTCTAACATAAAAGACCAATATCAATAATCTCGAAAGTCATGCAACGCTTTCTTAATGATGGCAAACACCAAGGCACCGTCTCGTCCTTTCCTCTTCCCTATTGTCGTTCTTGTCCTCGATCTGATCCTTGGGTAAGATTGCCGACTAGCAAACGCATGGAGGCATTTGATGCGACTTCCTCAATGCAGCCTGCATTTAACCGATAAAACAGAAACATCGAGCAAGAGAACGGCGACGATGACACGAACGATTGAGGAGAACGTCGAAGGTGGATGGGTCCATGAGATCCGGCGGGGAGCTCAAGTCGAAATTTGCTACGAATTCGGAATCCGTTTATACTCTCGATGCGAAGTGATTAAGAAGTACAGATGAACGAAGAGAGATCGCCCGAATATGGTGGTTTTGGTTCTGAACCCTCAACTCCTCTCGAATACCTGGAGAGAATCATTGCCAGCCTTCCTCCAGGGGACCCTACACGAATCGAGCTGATCGACTTGCGGTCCAACTTCGCCGAGCAGGAAGAGATGATCAGCGAAGCTCGGCACACGATCGAAAAACTGGACGAGGTCATCAAGAAGGTGACTTCCCCGGCGAACCGAATCGGGACTTATCTTGGCACCCCGAATAAGGAGACGGCTCAGATCGTAGTGGGAGGCTCGGATTATTATTGCAACGTCGATCCTAGAATCAATCTTGCGAGATTAAAAAAGGGAACGCGCGTTCTGGTGAACGAAGCTTATGTGATTGTGGGAGACCTCGGATACGACATGTCCGGTCCGGTCACCAAAATCACTGAGTTATTGGGACCGGATCGGCTCCGGGTCGGCATGGAACATGGGATGCAGGCAGTCGTGTTGCAGCGGTGTCAGGACCTGATGAAGGAGACGCTGAAGGTCGGAGATGAAATCCGGGTCGACCCAAATTATCGGGTTGCCATAGAGGTCTTGAACCAATCGAAATCTGAAGAGTATTACCTGGAAACGGTACCTGAATTACCGTGGGAGAAGGTTGGCGGGCAAGAAGAAGCTCTTAGCGCGATCAAGGACGCCATCGAACTGCCTCTTCTGCATGCGGACCTTTTTGCCAAGTTCCAACACCAGACGCCGAAGGGATTCCTCCTTTACGGGCCACCAGGCTGCGGCAAGACCTTAATCGGAAAGGCTACCGCCTACAATTTGACCCGGCAATTGAAGGAAAAAACGGGCGAAGATATGCAGCAATTCTTTATGCATATCAAGGGTCCGGAAATCCTTAACATGTGGGTGGGCGAATCCGAGCGCATGGTGCGCGAAATCTTTGCCACTGCCCGCGAGAAGCGAAAGGAAGGTTTTTTGCCCTTTGTCTTTATTGACGAAGCCGAGAGTATTCTTGGGACGCGGCGTGCGGGTCGCTACTCGAATGTTTTGTCGACTCTGGTTCCTATGTTCTGCACGGAAATGGACGGCATCGAATCGTTGAACGAGGTGGTCATTATCCTTGCCTCCAATCGTGCTGATCTGATTGATCCAGCCATCCTGCGACCTGGTCGAATCGATCGTAAAATAAAGGTAGACCGCCCGGACCGCGAAGCCGCTCGTGAGATTTACCGAATTTATCTCAGTCAAGATCTGCCGTATGATCCGGAACTGATCCGTCAAACCGGCGGTGTCTCGCAGGCGGTTAGTTATTTGATCGATAAGGTGGTTGAAGCGCAGTTTTCTCGCAGAGATGAGAATCGGTTTCTGGACGTGATCTTGCGCAGCGGCAAACGCGACACCCTTTATCGAGGAGATCTAGTAAGCGGAGCGATCATTGCTTCCATCGTCGAACGGACGAAAGAATTGGCGATTAAGCGCGCCATCAGTTCGATGCAGGAAGAGGGGATCAGCGAACCGGACCTGCTGCTTTCGCTCAGCACAGAATATTCGGAAAACGATATCTTCCCGCCAACTGACATTGTTGAGGATTGGCTGAAACTGATCGACTACGAGTCAGAGAACGTGGTCAAAGTTTCTCCCGTCAGAGGTAACAATAGACCGGCGGGAGAGTCTCATGTCATTTAAGCTGGTCCTCAGCCCAGACGCACCTTCGAGTTGCATGAAGCGGGTTTTTGGTATCGAGACCGAGTACGGTATTACGGTGAATGGGGTGGAAAGCGTGGATGTAGTGACCGAATCGATCGAACTGGTGCGGTGTTACACGGAGCACGGCGCCCTCATGAAATGGGATTACGACCTGGAAGATCCGCACTTGGACGCGCGTGGTTTTCGCGCCCAGTCCTTGATGCAAGACACCGATGAGTCGGCCTACTATGAGCTGGACAAAAATCGGCCACTCAGTTTCGAAGAGATCAAAAGCGATCTCGTGCTAAGTAACGGGGCCCGTTTCTACAACGACCACGCTCACCCCGAATATTCGACTCCTGAGTGCACCCGGCTGCGAGACATCGTCGCACAGGACAAAGCAGGGGAACGAATCCTGAGCGAGTGTGTGCGGCGCCGAAACAAAAAAATCGCGCCCGAACGGGAAGTTCGTCTTTACAAGAACAACACCGATTTTATTGGCCATAGTTACGGATGTCACGACAACTATCTAATGAGTCGATCGGTGCCGTGGGACCGATTGGTCAGTGATGTGCTTCCTTTTCTAGTGACCCGACAGATATTCGCTGGAGCCGGTAAGATGGGGATCGAAGGCGAAGGATCATCGGGGCAACCTGGCGTCTTTCAGATTTCCCAACGATCGGATTTTTTCAGCGTCCTGGTGAGCATCGATACGATGAACCGGAGACCGATCATCAATACCCGGGATGAACCGCACGCCGATCCCGGAAAATATCGCCGTTTTCACGTCATTCTCGGGGACGCGAACATGAGTGAATTTGCCACGGCGATGAAGATGGGAACGATGGCGCTCGTGCTGGAGTTAGTTGAACGGCGGGAGGCTCCTCAATTGGAGGTCGCGCAACCGGTGGACGCCACAAAGTCGATCAGC
Source organism: Verrucomicrobiota bacterium (assembly GCA_019235445.1). Classification (GTDB taxonomy): domain Bacteria; phylum Verrucomicrobiota; class Verrucomicrobiia; order Chthoniobacterales; family JAFAMB01; genus JAFAMB01. The sequence goes on from JAFAKL010000359.1 coordinate 11,013, forward strand.
CGCGACCCAACCTGCGACTGGATCATCGAACTGAAAGATGGGCGAAAGATCTCTGCCATCGATATCCAGCGTATGTACCTGGAAAAGGCGCAGAAATACTGTGACCGGTCCGATCAGGAGGTCAGTTGGGTGCTCGAAGAGTGGGAGCGAATTTTGAACGATCTGGAAGTGGACTTCATGGGGTGCGTCGATCGCATCGATTGGGTAGCAAAAAGATATCTGCTGAACACTTTCCAGGAGAGCGAAAAGCTCGATTGGACAGACCCATGGCTTCAATCGATTGATCTGGAATACCACAACATCGCGTGGGAGCAGGGTCTCTACTACGAGCTGGTCCGGGAAAATCAAATTCGTCGTATCTTGAAAGAAGACGAGATCAAGACGGCGATCTTTATGCCGCCGGAAACGACCCGGGCCTACTTCCGGGGGCGCTCAGTCGCTCGATTCAACTCTCAAATCCACGCGATCCATTGGGACGAAGTTGTTTTTGACCAGAATGCCGGCCAGCGCAGAGTGGCATTCAATCACGCCTCAGACGACGACCGCCTCGATCAACTGAATACGGTCATTCGCGAAGCGGTGAATTACGAGGATTTCCTGCACCGCCTGGGGAAGTTTGACCAGTGAGGTTCTGGACAGAAGGAGGAAAACGGTTTTTTTTCTCTTATGAAATCCGCCTACGAGCTGGCAATGGAACGCCTGGAGAAGCAATCCCCTTCACTGAAGGTAACAGAAGATCAACGCATTCAGCTAGCCGAGCTTGATTCTTTATACAAATCAAAAATGGCTGAGCGAGAGTTGCTCCTGGCCGATCAAATTCGCCGGGAGCAAGCAGCTGGAAAGCTTGCGGAGGTAGAGAAACTCCAGCAGCAGCTCGCTTCCGAACTGCGGCGACTGACCGAGGAATGCGAATCCAAGAAGGAGATCGTCCGTAAGTCTGGCGGCTGAGGGGCGGTGACAGGACACTATTGCATGTAGTGACCGTGGCTCACGACGACTGATTGGCCAGTCAGGGCGTTGCCAGGGAAGCTGGCAAGGAAAATCGCCGTGGAGGCGATATCTTCCACAGAAGTGAACTGGCCGTCCACGGTTTCCCGCAACATGATGTTCTTGACCACGTCTTCTTCGGTGATGCCGAATTGCTGGGCTTGCTCCGGGATCTGTTTTTCCACCAGCGGCGTGAGAACAAAGCCAGGACATATGACATTCGATCTGATCCCGTGCTTCGCCCCTTCCTTCGCGACCGCCCTGGCTAGTCCGAGAATGCCATGTTTTGCTGCAACGTACGCTGACTTATTCGGCGATGCGATGTGCGAATGAATCGAGCCCATATAGAGGATCGTTCCACCGCGCCCGCTCGAGATCATCGATCGCATCGCTGCCCTCGTGGTCAGGAAAGCGCCGTCCAGGTGAACGGCCACGACTTTTCGCCAATCCGAGAACGCGAAATCGGTGATCGGATGAATGATCTGGATCCCCGCGTTGCTTACCAGGATGTCCAGCCCACCGAACTCGCGCGCCACCCGTTCAACTGCGGCATCAACTTGCTTTTCGTCGCTCACGTCCATTTGCATGCCGGAGCCGACTCCGCCGGAGGAATATATCTCTTCGGCGACAGCTTGCGCCGCATCCAAGTTGAGATCCGATATCGCCACTTGGGCTCCCGACCGGGCGAAAGCTTGGGCGATTGATTTGCCGATACCGCTTCCTGCACCGGTAATCAGCGCGGATTTACCTTTGAGTTTCATCTCAAATCCATTTATAACGCAAAAACGGACTTCTGGCAGCGGTCTCTGCTCGCGGAGTCCGGTTTAGGACCAAGATCATATGCCATCCCAAACTCCGACGGGGGCGGCGGGCGC
>JAFAKL010000368.1 GCA_019235445.1 Verrucomicrobiota bacterium
AGCTACCCAACAGGGAATGGAGAGAATTTCAGAAAATTTCAAATATGTTTGGTTAGAATTAGATTTCGACGAAAGACGATCAAGTGATGTATTCCATGCGGATCTTCCAGGTATCGTCGTCACGAACACAGATCCATGCTATGTAGCCCTTCCCAAAAATGCCCCAATGCTTTTCCGCGATAGCCGGATATCTCGTTGCCGATTGGATTGACCTGAACAAAGTACAGCGCGACACCTGAAGTTCAGGGTGAAATCAGTCGATCAAAGCGCCAGGGAATATCCGCGCCGGATGCGGGTCATAGAGTCAAGAGGTCCCACTATGGAAGCGCGCCCCTCGTTATGTAATGCTGCGTAACAAACGCAGGCACTGCTCGGCTCGGCAGGAGAAAAACTGCTGCAGGAGAAATTTAGCACCGAAAAGCGTGCGCAGGCCTTCTACTCGCACCAGGTGCTTAATTATCTCAATGAGCGGATGCGCGAGTTTATCGCTTGTCAGGAAATGGTATTTATCGCTACCGCCGATGAACACGGCGAAAGCGATTGCTCTTTTCGGGCGGGTCCGAAGGGGTTTGTCGAAGTCGTGAACGAAAGGGAGCTACGGTATCCCGAATACCGGGGCAACGGAGTTATGGCTAGTTTAGGCAACCTTGTCGGCAACGCTCATGTTGGGATGCTCTTCATTGATTTCTTCGAGAGTAAGATCGGCCTCCATGTGAACGGGACAGCGCGCATAGTCGAAGAACCGTGCTATGCTGACCCCGAATTACAAAAAACCGCCGAGGGTTCCCGGGCGGGTTCGCCGGTAGAACATTGGGTGGAGGTGAAGGTCGAAGAGGCATACATACACTGTTCCAAGCATATCCCGCGGCTGAAGAAGGTGCCAAAAGACATCTTTTTGGGCACAGACGAAGCCGTTCGAAAAGGAGGCGACTATTTTGGCGTAAAGCGAGCGAAAGAGCAGCGGGTCAAACCATGAATCTGGCCCAAAAACATTCGTGTTTTCGGGACAGCTTACAAAGGCAACCGAGCTTTGGTGCCGGGTTTTCCTGGGCACGAAATGCCGCTCGATGTTCCTTTAGACGCTAAAAAATCCGGGTACCGACTTTCGGCTTGCCAGCTTTAACAGGCTCTTGTTAGCTCTCAGCTTCAAACATTGGCAGGCATGGATCCGGCAACAGCAATTGGCACCCCGCAGCTGCAGCAGATCTGATCGAGAAGAGTTGGGGCTTCTGGGAATAGTTACGATCACCGATCCGTCCAATCGTCAAATTGTTCGCTCAGTAGTGGTCACTTTGAAGGGAACTCACAGAAGAGTGAGAGGACACTTTTGGCTTTTCACCAAATCAGGCGACAAGCATTGGCCTCAAACGAAAATAGAGCTTCGCCCAGATGGCCGATGGGAGGGCTCCGTAAACGTCGGCCCATTCCCGCGATCCCGCCCTTGCGTGTGGGTGTGGCCAATCTCTTCGATGACCTTCCCCGTCAGGCAGACGAGGAGCTCCTCACTGGACTGCTCTCGCGAAAGGGCGGTGCGGATCGAGCGGAACGTTTTGACTGGCCAGTCCACGCCGAGCGGACAAGCCCTACAATCAGGACCATGACGAGTGGGTCCTACTCGTCTCCGGCTCGGCCAGTCTGTGGATCGAGGGAGAGGACGAACGCGATCTTCGTCCGGGTGACTATGTCCTGATACCCGCTCATCGTTCCGATCGCGTAACTTCGACGGCGAAACGCGAGCTACGGTTTGGCGCAGTACACTTCTCCTGATGGCACATCTGCCTTCACTCGCAATGAGCATCATTGCGAGTGCCACGCTACATGCTCTTCAGCTTCTCAAGCGGTTTTCTTTAAGACCGATGGAACCTCACCCAGTTAATCAGAGTTTTGCCTGGAACCCTACAGCCGGTTCCAGCGTCTGGACGCAAAACCGCTTCACAGTGGACCCTCGGCGTTCCCGATCGCGTTTGCGACTTCGCCGATTGATCGGAGCGTAAGTGCCTAGGTCCCTTACGAATTCCTGCGGCAGTTGTCTGGCAATTTGCTTTTCGTATCCCGGGCTGGTTCCCGGCCCTTGATATGAAAATGCTTATCGCAACAGGAGCCTTTTGTTTCAAGTATTCGCTACTGATCACCGCCTTGGGTTAGCTCACTTGGTATCGGAGTCAGGTCGCCGAAAAGCCCACCGTTTCCCCGGTAGATGCCAGCGTTGAAAAAGAGCGCATTGGCGGGTCCCGAGCTCTGTGGCGAAGGCTGTCCAGCACCAAAGGAAATGCCCCAGAGCCCCGGAATGACAATGACGTTGTTGTTCTGATCCCGGAGTTTTCCGTTAAAGCGGCCGGTAATCGCATCGAACGCGAGGATTTCGCCACTTCCGAACTGGCCGACTATGAGCTTGTGACTGAAGGTTCCAAAATCGGTTGAGGCCAGCACCAAACCCCACGGCGCATTGAACCAATCGCCGGGCTCTAAACGCATTAAGAGACGTCCCCTCGGGGAGAAAACATCAACAAAGCCGAGTCCGGCACCAAACATCACAAAGTTTTTCGCCTGATTTTGTTGCGCGAAAGCCACGTAGAGATTGTTCCCGATGTTTTGCACGTTGAACGGGACGAACTCCTTTGGGATAAACTCATCAGTGAAAGCGAGCTCATCATAATCGAAATCGTGCTCACCGACCTTGACCCGGTTAAAGTTCGTGTCGTAAACCGCGAGCTCCCCTCGTCGGATATCGGCGACGTAAAGAAATCGGCGGTCACCAATTTGGGCGATTGTTGCGCCTGTAAGGACCGAGTCGGTCGAGCCAGGAACCTTCTCAATCGCTAGATTCGGACTTACCCCCGGGTTCCATCCCGAGATTGTTCCATCTAAGGAGACGAAGAGGAATATGGCCGGCTTACCCGGAGCAAGGGCAAAATCATTGCTGCCGTTAAAGACTATGCCAGTTGGAGAACCTTTCGCCGTCTGCGGGGTATGGGGAATGGTAACGACTAATGGTATTTTGCTCTCTGTTGTTCCGTAATAGAGCATGGAACCTGCTGTATAGAGCGTCGAAACTCCTGTCGCCCTGTCGGCGACCCACCAGGGACTAGTTGTCCTTCGCGCGATACCCCAGGGATCTACAAGACTCGGATCAATAGTTGTGGCTCCCAGCCCCCCGATATTCGAGACGAGGTTCTGCTGTTGGTACTGCTGAGCAGACAAGGCTGCCGGCCAGATTAGAACGCACGCCGAGACGACGATGAAAGTCCGGCGCTTCAAAAACCTCAATTGGAGATTGCCGACGTTTTTCATGGATGGATCCTTTTTTCTGTTGTAGCAGGAACGCCGATAATCGGCGCTCCTCCTGCAGCGGTGAAGAACCCAGTTTTACCTGGCAAAATAGGGTCAATTCCCGGAATTAGCCAGCCCGAAAAGCGGTGTACCTTGCTCGATACTTGAGCTAATGTTTGGACGAACCCGGCTAAGCGGCTCGACTGGTTGAATTCGTATGCTCGTCATTTCATGAAACCTATTGGTCAAGCGCAATATCATTATTCAGGACATTAGAACCGTTGTGCTTGTCTTTCTCTAATACGGGATGCTGGACTATATCCGAAAGTTACAGGTCCGTTGTCGAAGACACGTATGAGAAATATTGCTTCCGGAACCAATCCCTTATTGTAGCGATTCTTCAAAGTTTCTACAAAATCCTCTGGATCCGGAAAGTCTCCATGAGCAGTGGGATTTCGAGACTCCCTCCAGGCGTCGGCCACCTCTTTTTCAAGGCCGTAGATCTCGCAAAACCTCCGTATTATTTCATACGGGCTGGGTTCGACCATTAGGCCGAGGAAACCGAAAACTCGACTCTTTAGTCTTTCCCCTAATGACCTTTCGTCTAGGTGTTCTCGAAGATCAGCTACCTCTTTCGCGAAGGTCTCGTCAACAGTTGCAATTTTCGGAAACGTCCTTTTGATCAAAAACTCGCCAGCCACGCCCAAAGTCAAAACCTGCACATCTGCGTAAGATCTGAAAGCTTCCATCACCAGAAAGAGTCCTCTGCTTACCGGGTGCTCCTGGTCATCGTGATGACTTAGTATTTTTTTGATAGTAAGCAGAGACTATCTCGAAAAAGTGCCGTCTAATCTGTGGCTCCTGCATCGCAAAATGAAACGGCCAAAGCGGGGAAGAGAGGGCGAACCCAAGAGATTCTTGCATCCGTCGATGAGCGTTTCTCCGGATCGATCCCGGATTCAATGGGCAATATAGTTCCGTGTATTTTTCGTAATG
>JAFAKL010000366.1 GCA_019235445.1 Verrucomicrobiota bacterium
GACTAAGGTTCGGCTTGTCATGTCGCTTTTGGGAGCAGGGTCAGCTTTGGGGCTATCTTTGATGTTCGCTTCTGCAGTGCTACCAGCACGTGAAAAATGCAAAGTCTCCAGCGCATACCAAAATCGCGGATCTCGTTTCCGGACAGCACCGCGCTGACCGTCGGTACGAGACCAAATATCTCCTTTGGATAGAGGAAGACTTCGATGAATTCCTGCGTGTACCATGCGGAGGCCCATCGCAAGTAGATATCCAATACCCGACCAATCCGTCGTTCGTAATAACGGAACGCCTTCGCCCGTTGCTGCGGCCGATCCAGAGCCATGTTCAGTGCGTCGGCAGCCTGCTCACCCGAAAGAAGGGCAAGATAGACGCCGCTGCTGAACACAGGATCGATGAAACCCGCCGCGTCGCCCGCCAACAACCAGCGGTCTCCGGAAAGCTGCGCGTTTCGATAAGAAAAATCTCCGGTGGCAAAGACATCCGTCACGCGCCGGGCCTTCTCCATCCACTGATGAACGGCCGGCTGTTCCGCAACGCACTGGGTCAAAGCTCGTTCGGGGCTCATCTTCAGTGCTTTGAACTTTTCCGTGTCCATGACGACGCCGATGCTGGTGGTGTTCCCTCTGAGAGGAATCATCCAGAACCAGGAATCTCTTGTCCGAACCATCCTCGTGAGGGTTCCGTTGGGTCCCTCCTCACGTCGAACATCTTCGTAATAGGCGTAGAGCGAAAACTTACGAAGATGGGGAAATCGGCGCTTCAACTGAAATTGGTTACCGATCAGGCAATTACGCCCGGAGCAATCGATCACGTAGCGAGCTTGAACGACCTGTTTTCCGTTTCCTGGACGGAGCGTCACGCCTTCGTCATCGATTCCAAAGGACTCCACAGGAGTTTTTTGCCGTACCTCGCACCCGGATTCAGCCGCGTGATCAAGCAGGATTTGGTCAAATTCCGATCTGAGAACCTGGTAAGCGGTTGGGCGCTTTGCTCTGAAGCCATTACGGAAGTAGAATCGGACGCGCTGTCCGCAGGCGGAAACAATTTCGCCTCCGTGTTTCACCAGGAAGCCGCCCTGTTCAATTTTCTCGCTGACACCCATTCTTTCCAAGGTGTTCAGGATAGCCGGCAAGGTCGACTCTCCGACGCTGAAGCGGGGAAATTTCTCCCGCTCAAAGATGACTACCCGGCGACCCGCCTGGGCGAGCAGAGTTCCCGCCGAGCTGCCCGCGGGGCCGCCACCAATGATTGCCACGTCGAACGCCTCGTTCATGCCCTGAGAAAATCAATAACGGTAATAGTAATCCGCAGTCCTTTTTCCCTAAAGGAGTTTTTGCTTTGTCGTCTTCAGAAATGGGTCCAGTTCAGAAACTAACTGAGAAAAAACGGTAAAATCAACTTGTTGCTGCCCATCGCTCAAGGCTTCTGCCGGAAACGGATGTACCTCCACCAAGAGTCCGTCCGCACCGACGGCCACGGCGCCCCGGCATAAAACGGGGACCAGATCGGCTCTGCCACACCCCTGGCTGGGATCGACAATTACCGGCAGGTGAGATTCTTTCTTTGCTATTGCGACTGCCGCAAGATCCAGCGTGTTGCGGGTGTAAGTTTCAAAGGTCCGGATACCGCGTTCGCACAACATTACATTCGGGTTACCCTGAGAGAGGATATATTCCGCCGCAAGCAGCCACTCTTCAATGCGCTCGCTCATCCCACGCTTCAGCAGAATCGGTTTCCGGCTTTTAGCGCACTCGATCAGCAATTGAAAATTTTGGGCGTTCCGCGCTCCGACCTGGAGGACGTCGGCGAACTCGCAAACATGTTCCACGTCCCGCTCACTCAGCACTTCAGTGATAATTTTGAGTCCGGTCTCCATTTTGGCAGCAGCAAGGATCCGTAGTCCCTCGCGACCGAGACCCTGGAATTCGTACGGTGAGGTTCGCGGTTTATAGGCGCCTCCGCGCAAAATCTTTGCGCCGCGAGCTTTGACGGCTCGTGCGGTCGAGATCAGTTGGTCCTCAGATTCGACGCTGCACGGGCCGGCCATGATGACAAAGTTTCCGCCTCCGATTTTGACTCCATCCACATCTACGACTGTCTCCTCAGATTTAGATTCTCTGCTGACCATCTTATACCGCTTTTGAACCGGCAAGACTCTTTCGACCTGAGGAAAGACAGTCAGCGATTCAAGAGTATGATGAGTGCGTTCATCACCAATGGCCGCGATGACGGTCTGAAGCTCTCCATGAATGGGATGCGGCCTGTAACCTAATTTTTGCACCTCCAGGACTACTTCTTCAATCTGTTCCTTGGATGTTTTCGGCTTGAGGATGACGATCATGGGGAAAGCGGAGCAAATATCATATCCGGTTCCAGAGGCAAGGGAAGAATCGTGTCAGCGTGGGAGAAACGGGTCGGCGTATCGGCGTGGAGAGAGCAAAGCGGGACGCTTTGCTTAGTGCGCCTGAAAGTGCGCACCAACAGTGGGGTGGAAGTCCCCATCGGACAGAACACTGGCTGTCCGTAGCTGAAAAAATTGCGTCGCCGAGAGGCGGGGTGGGGAGCAACCGGAAGCGAACGACCAGAAGGAACAAACAGAGTCGGCAGTGCCCCAGAGGGCTCTACAAGATGGAGAGATCCATGCCCGCTGGGGATGGGTGGAAACTGAGGTTTAGACAGAGCGCATGTTGGCAACCCTGGAACGGGGATTGAAGGAGGAAAATGGTTCAGGCTGGTAAATAAAGTCTGGAGTTTAAGGAACCTTGGACGCTCGCTACAGAAAGTCGCGAGGTCCCTACTCATATTGAACCTGAACGCAGCTCCAGGGCAAAAATCACGGCCGCACGAACCGGTGCGGTTATACATCGCTTTTGTCCAGCGCTTCCATATGTGGTTAGGAGGTATTCCGGATACGATGCGCTAACTGTACAGGCATCCTGCCTGTGCCTGCAGTTTGAACATCTCCAACGTCTTAGAACGGCGCCGAAGGCGCCAAACAGCCATAGCCTGGGGCGCAGCCCCATAAGCGTTAACTCATCGCAGCGGCAGGGAGGTGCCGTGACGCATTTATCCCGGAGGAACGAGGGTAGTCCGACTCCGCAAGGCCTACGTCGCGACCGCACGTCAGGCAGTTCTTACTATGGCTGTCGAGGCGCGCCGTAGTCTGCGAAGGGGGCCTGGCACGAAGTGCCTGGAAAAAAGAAAAAAGACGCGTCTAGTCCCGTAGGGACGGTTGATCAAGGTTTCCTCCAGATGCGTCATTCTCCTTTCCTCGGTCTTGGTGGCTCGCAAAGCAAAACGGAATCATCCTAGTACTAGGAATAAACGCGGGATTTTTGACGCTGTACACCTACTGCGCTTTCAGCGCGTGACGGGCCCTTTTGGGCCGAAGAATCGCCGATACGCCCGGAGTCTCTCGGCGCACCCGGCCTTGCTTTTTTCGGATGCGGCGGTTATGAGGACACCAATCATCGTTTCGGAGATTGACCAATGGTTGTCCCATTATCGACTGTAATCGTCGCTGGCGCTTCACTGTCCCCATTCATTTCCTTGATCGCCGGCATTCTCATTCTAATCGTGCCACGCCTGCTCAATTTTATCGTGGCTATCTACCTCATCATCATTGGCCTGGTTGGCGTCTTCCACCTGTGAGAATACCTTCGCGGCCCAATCCACTCTATCGGATCGGGCGTCTCGAATCTTTTTGGGCAAAGCGGATCATCTATCAAAGTGGGGCAGGTGAGTGATGAGTAAGAGCAAAGTGCATTATGGGTCACTCACCGTAGCCCTGATCACTCTGCTGATCGCGCCAATAGCCGCCCTGGTCTTAAGAAATCGCCCTTCGGATATTGGGCTGCCGCGCTACGGCGAGAGTGATTTGCACCGGGTTGAAGGGCGAGAAGAGAACCCGGCTCTCAGAGCCTTGTCCGCTCTACAGCGAGGCATTCGGTCCCGGGATTTTTGGCTGCTGGCAGGTACATTTTTCATCTGTGGCGCTTCGACGAACGGGTTGATTGGCACACATCTGATTCCTGCCTGCATCGACGCATGATGCCGGCGGAGCCGATGCTTGAGAGCACGTGAGAAAGCGACGTCTTGGCGGAATAGACGTTGCCTCAAGTCCGAACGTTTGCCTTTCCAGTTGGAAAACTTCAGGTTCCGCCCGTGACGGTATAACCTTCCGTTCGCAGATCCTCGGCCAAATCCTTTTCCATTTGAGCTGCTGCTGCAAAGGGCATCGGATTCAAGAATTCGAACAACTCGGGCATCAATCGGAGGCCGTATTTCTTTACGACCCAAGCCGATTTTTCCCCTTTCTTGTGATTTTCGAAGCGCTCTTCGACCGGCAGCCCGGTCATGCCCACGTAAACGCATGGCTTTGTTGAGTCGCGGTTTGGGTTCAGGCGCAGGATGGAAGGGTGCCGGAGCACAGCCGGGTCGAGCAGGATCACGTAAACGCTGTGGTGAAAGGAATCCTCAGTAGCTGGTACCCGCTTGCGCCTCATGTTGCCTTTCAATATATGGGACAGTTAGTGCACCGTCTCCCAGAGGCGTTCAATATTCGGCGCTCCATGTTCGACGGCCGTAAGGAAGCGTCCTCGCTTTGCCTCTCCAGGCGGCGAACCGAGACGGTTCTCTTACTGCTCCCGCCTCGGCCTTCGATAACTGCACCGCGCCCTGTCGAACGGCGAACGTTGAACGCCCGGCAGGACTTGGCGCGGCGCGCGAAGATTTGGGGTCGTAAGCTCTTCCCTAAGTTAGGTGGAGTTGCTATACGGTAGGAAATTTAACCCGCGGACCCCTTGAATACTCGGGCCCGCTCGATAGGAGAAATCAATGTATCTGGCACGTTATGCGACCGCTGCGGTGGCCGCTTCCACCATACTCGGACTGTTGTCGGTCACTGCGGTGTACGCCGTACCTAAGACCAACCTGCTTTCGCAATGGGACAACGGTTCCGACGCGGCGGCTATCGCCAAGCTTGGCGAAATGTTCACCGCCGCCGGCGGCAAATGGGAATCGACTTCCATCGCCGGCCACACTGCCAATACGCTGGCCAAACTCCGCGCCGATGTCGTTTCCGGCAATCTACCTCCCGCGGTGCAGCTGAAAGGCCCCGAGATAGCCGAGTGGGATGCCACCGGCATGACGCTCAGTCTCGATGAGATCGCCAGGAAGGAAAACTGGGACGGAGTGGTTGCCCCCGAGCTCTTGTCGGTAATGAAGCCCAAAGGCTCCTGGGTCGCGGTACCGATGAATATCCACCGCATCAACTGGATGTGGGCAAGTAAAATTGTGTTAGATAAAGTTGGCATCAAGGAAATGCCCAAGACGTGGGCCGAATTCAACGCCGATGCGGAGAAAGTGAAAGCGGCCGGTATCATTCCGATCGCTCATGGCAGCGCCGATTGGACCGATGCCACAACGTTCGAGATCGTCGTTTACGGGATGGATATCGACCTCTTCCGCAAGGCTTTCATCGAGGGTAATACGGACGCGATGCGCAGCCCGCAAATGGTCGCCGCCTTCGAGCAATACCGCAAGATGGTCAAGTGGATGGATCCCGGCATTGCCGGACGCGCTTGGGATGCGGCGGCCAATATGATGCTCACCGGCCAAGCCGCCTTCTTTTTCATGGGCGATTGGTCGATCGGCACTTTCAATGCCGGCGGCTTCAAAGAGGGAGTAGACTATCTTTGCGGTCAGGCGCCGGCGGACAATGGGAAGCCAGGCTTCATTCTCAACAGCGATTCGGTCGTCTTCTTTAAGCAGAAGGATGCCGACTATCTCGCCGGCTCGAAACTGCTCGCCCACCTGATCATGACAAAAGAGTTTCAAACCATCTTCAATCAGGCCAAAGGCTCGATTCCGGCGAGGCTCGATGTTGATCTGAGCAAAGGTTTCAATCCTTGCCAGCAAAAGTCACAGCAGGATTTAGGAGAATCCATCAAAGCCGGCACGCTGGTGCGCAGCTTTGCTCACAACATGACCATCCTGCAGAAATATCGCGGTGCGGCGATGGAAGTGATTACGGAATTTGTCAACACGCCCAATCTAGCGGCCAACGATGCCGCCAACCGAATGGCCGAGGCCGTCGAGGCGCAGCAATAGTACGGCTCGAATCCTTCCGCAAACGGGAGAAGGGCGCAAACGATGGCCGTCGAGCCTGTAACATTGACCTCAGTCAAAGCTGCACCGAACCACGGTCGAATGCTTCGGGAGCGCTTGGCGACCATCCTGCCACAACTCGTTCTGGCGCCCTCGCTCTTCGCCACGTTGATCTATGTCTTCGTCTTTTGCGGCTGGACGATCTGGATCTCGCTGTCGAACTCCAGCCTTCTGCCCGATTATTCCATCTCGGGCTTCCATCATTATGTCGAACTGTGGAGCAACCGGCGTTGGACCATCGCCTATACGAATCTTTTCTTGTTCACCTCGCTCTATGTGATCGGGGCGACGGCGATTGGGCTCCTGCTAGCCATCCTGATTGATCAGCGAGTTCGTGCCGAGGCTCTGTGGCGCACGATTTATCTCTATCCGCTGGCGGTTTCCTTCGTCGTGACCGGCACAGTCTGGCGCTGGCTGCTCAGTCCATCGACCGGGGTTGAAAGAGTGGTCCATCAACTGGGCTGGGCGAGTTTCAAATTCGACTGGCTCGTCCAGCGAGAGATGGCCATCTATACCGTGGTGATCACCGGCATCTGGCAGGCCTCAGGCTTCGTGATGGCTTTATTCCTGGCCGGCTTGCGCTCGATCGATCCTGATCTGGTCAAGGCAGCGCAGATTGACGGCGCGAGTATGCCGCGAATCTATCGGCGCATCATTCTGCCGGCGATCGGGCCGATCTTTATCTCTGTGCTGGTTGTGCTTCTGCAATTCGCCATCAAGACTTTCGATCTGGTGATTGCGTTGACGGGCGGCGGCCCCGGGATCGCCACCACCGTACCGGCAATTTATGTTTACGATCTCATGTTTCAGCGCGGACAGATGGCCGAAGGGGCAGCGGCGGCGATCATGATTCTCCTCGCGCTGTCGCTGGTGCTGGTGCCCTACACCATCTGGAAGAATTGGCGCGAGCGTCGGGAGGCTGCCCGTGGCTGAAGCTGCCGGGTATGATCCGCTCGGCGCGGCGGGCACCTGGCGCCACCAGCGGGCGAAACTTGTCGTCTACACATTGCTCTGCCTGTTCGCACTCTATTACGTGCTTCCTCTGGGCGTCGTGATCCTCAATTCTTTCCGCGATCTTCCCGACATCAACCGCAACGGCCTGATCGGCCTTCCCCACAGTTTTTCGCTCAATTACTGGTCATTGGCTTGGGACAAATTTTGCGTTGGCGGCACCTGTGCAGGGATAGAACCCTTTTTCTTCAATTCGGTCTCCATGGTCGTGCCGGCGACCATCATTTCGACCGCGGTCGGCGCCGTGAACGGCTATGTTCTGGCCAAGTGGCGCTTCACCGGCTCGGAGGTTCTGTTCGGCCTGATGACCCTTGGCGTCTTCATGCCCGGCCAGATGGTTCTTTTACCTTGGGCGCGCGTGCTAGGCTGGCTTGGACTGACCAATACGACTTCTGGCCTGGTGTTGATCCATTGCGTCCAGGGATTGAGCTTCACCACCCTGTTCTGCCGCAACTATTACGTCAATATCCCCGACGACCTGATCAAAGCGGCGCGGATCGACGGAGCTGGCTTCTGGCGGATTTTTCGTAAGATCGTCTTGCCGCTGTCGCCGCCCATCCTGATCGTCACCGTTATCTGGCAATTCACCAATATCTGGAACGAATTCCTCTTCGCCGTCATTTTCTCCTCGGGCACCCATCAGCCGATCACCGCGGCGCTGATCGCACTTAGCGCCGGGGGAACGTCCGTACACCAATACAACGTCGAGAGCGCTGCCGTGCTGATCGCCGCTTTGCCGCCGCTGCTCGTCTATGTCTTCGGCGGACGCTATTTTTTGCGCGGGCTGACGCAAGGGGCTCTCAAATAACAGCTAGGCATGGCATCCCTGACGATTCGCAACCTGAACAAAACCTTCGGCTCGGTCGCCGTTTTGAAGGGCATCGATCTCGAGGTGGAGACGGGCGAATTTGTCGTGCTGGTGGGGCCTTCTGGTTGCGGTAAGTCGACCTTGCTCGCGATGATCGCCGGTCTCGAAAGCGTCAGCGCGGGTGAGATCAGGATCGGCGAACGGATCGTCAACGGGGTGGCGCCCAAAGACCGCGACATTGCCATGGTGTTCCAATCGTACGCGCTCTACCCAACGATGACCGTTCGCGCCAACATCACCTTCGGCATGGAGAGCCGCGGCGTGCCCAAGCAGGCACAGGCCGAGGCTCTCGCCCGTGTCGCCGCACTGCTCCAAATCCAGGGTCTGCTCGACCGCAAGCCGTCCCAACTCTCAGGCGGCCAGCGCCAGCGCGTCGCCATGGGAAGGGCGTTGGTGCGCGATCCCGCCTTGTTCCTCTTCGACGAGCCGCTCTCCAATCTGGACGCCAAACTGCGGGTCGAGATGCGCACTGAGATCAAAAAACTCTATCAGCGGCTCGGCCAAACAACGATTTACGTTACGCACGATCAAGTCGAGGCGATGACGCTCGCCTCTCGCATCGCCGTCATGCACCAGGGCAGGTTACAACAATTTGCCGAACCGAGGACTGTCTACGACCGGCCGGCGAACATGTTCGTGGCCGGATTTATCGGCTCGCCGCCGATGAACTTCCTGCCTGCCCAGATTTCCGCTTCGGGTCCGGCCGTCCTGGTCTTGGAGGAGAGCGAAGGGCAGGGGACGCGCCTGCCGTTGCCCGATGATGTCGCCCAATCCGCTGGCGACGGCCGTCGCGTGTTGCTGGGCATTCGGCCGGAAAACCTGACCCGCTACGATCACCGTTGGGCGGACGAAAAACCCTGTCTAGGCACGATCAAAGCCCCGGTCGAGATCGTTGAGCCGACCGGCGCCGAGACCATGGCGGTGGTGCGCATCGGAAGCCGCGAAGTCATCGCTCGCTATGAACCGGATGCAGCCCCCGCAATCGGCGAAACCGTGACGCTGGCGGTGGATATGGCCAAAGCGTGTCTGTTCGATCCCGCGACGGAAATGTTAATTTAGGGTCGGTAGATTAAACCCCCTAAGCGCGCTAGCTTAACTTAAGGAAAATCCTACAACGAAAGAGCGCAGCCTGTCCCGGAGGGACCAAACGAAAGTAGCCAGGCACGAAGTGCCTGGAAAAAAGAGAAAAGTGGACCCGTCCCGGAGGGACGGTTGATGTACTCACTGGTCCGAGAGATTGAACATGGTGCGGCTCCGCCAATCCAACTTAGTTAGGATGAATTCCGTCTTGCTTTGCGATGCCACCGAGATCGAGGAAAGGAGAATGACAGATTTGGAGGAACACCTTGCTCAACCGTCCCTACGGGACTAGACGCGTCTTTTTTTCTTTTTTCCAGGCACTTCCTGCCAGGCTACCCTCGTTTTAATCCCTCCGGGATAAATGCGTCACGGCACCTCCCTGCCGCTGCGATAACTTAACGCTTATATGGGCAGAGCCCAGGAAATGCGCCTTATCTTCGCGCCATTCGGATCACACCACTTGAAGGACGGCGCCGGACGATTTTGGGGATCATTGCAGCTTCTCCAGTACCATCAACGTTTCGGCGACGTTCCGTTCAATGGTGTAGCCGCGAGCAATCTCGGCACAATGTTCCCTGGCGGGCTCGCGGCGAGCGGGATCAAGCCATTTCTCGATGGCCAGCTGGAGCGCATCGATATCGTCTGCGCGCTCGATAACTTCGCCGTGAACGCCCGAAGCAATTATCTCTGCAAAGCCATTGGCAGCGGTGGTTATTACCGGCAATCCCTGGGAGAGCGCCTCCAGGCACGCGTTTGAGAACGGATCGTACGTCGTCGGTAAAACAAACGTGTCGGCAGCAAAATAAAGCGATTGCATATCGCTGACCGGGCCCAGGAATCTAACCCTGTCGGAGTGCTGCCTCTGCTTCTGACCTGTTCCCGCTACCAGGAAGCGCACATTTGGATTAGAAATACGTGCGATTGCCCGGATGGCGTACTTAAATCCTTTGCGGTTCCAGCCAGAACCGGCGAACAACACGGCGACCTCGTGCTCCCGGAGATCCCAGGCACGACGCACTTCGGCCCGTTCAAGCGGTTTTCTTTTCACACGGATATCCGGCAGACCGTTGTAGACGACCGTAATGTTCTCCTCCGGATAAGCGAATTCGTGGATGATTTCCCTTCGAACCATCTGGGAATTCGCGATGACGTGGCGGGCACCGCCCCTCTGCAATAAATCGCGCTCGAGGGCCAGCAGCTGAGCGTGTTTCCGGTTCGCAAAGCGAAAGAGGGCGCGCCAACGCGGTTCGTGCGCAATCCGGCGCTCCAGCCAAAGTTTGTGGACACCGTCCCCGGCCCGGTAACAATCGCATTTCAGGATGCGATCCAAGCTGAAGAGTATCTGATCGGACCGTCTCGAGTCTTCAATCTGTTTTGCGAAGCGCAGCGGACTGGCGGCATCGGAACGGACCAGCGGCCCATAAGGCCATTCCTGCTGCGGCCAATCTGGCGTCGAATAGAGAATCACCTCGTGACCGGCTTCCGTGAGAGCGCGACCGAGTCGCTTCAAATAACTCTCCGCGCCACCCGTTGGGGAGAACCCGCGTCGAACAAGACCAATCTTCATGAAGTCAACCGGCCCCGTGCGCCGTTCCAGGAAACCGCGAGCTCAAGCTACCTGGATTCTACCCAACCGCAAAGGGATCGCGTGAGCGCGCGCCTCTAGTGTACCGTCTCCCAAATCCCTTGGGCTTCGTTGCGTTCAAAATGGCCCGCCGGCAAGGCGGCCCGAGCCGGACTGGCGGTCCGAGCCGGACTGGCGTTAGAGGGCGCATATCTAAAGCGATACGTAACCGACGAGCAACGCCGCCACCGGCCCATTTTCAACGCAACCCTCCGGGCCGCGGACGGTTGGCTGTTTTTCCGCGTTGCTCGCTCCTTGCGTATATCGATCTAGATATGCTCGTCGCTCGCGCCTTGAAAAACAGCCAACTGACCTGCGGCGAAACCCAAGGGATTTAGGAGACGGTACACTAGTGTCATGTCCCTTAATTACGTAGAAATAACTTCTGCATCGGCCAGCGCTTCTCTGGCTCGTCGAATTTTCTCTAGGATTTTAAGACCGGACGCTCGCCAAACATATTTCTTTGGGTCCTTGT
>JAFAKL010000436.1 GCA_019235445.1 Verrucomicrobiota bacterium
CGCCCAGTTTGATGTCTGTTCCGCGTCCGGCCATGTTGGTGGAGATGGTGACCGTACCGCTCTGCCCCGCACGGGCCACAATTTCAGCCTCCTGCCGGTGATATTTTGCGTTTAGCACGTTGTGCGGAATCTTTTCCCGCTTGAGCATCCGGCTCAGAAGTTCGGACGCTTCCACGCTGGCCGTACCGACCAGGACCGGTTGACCCTTGCCGTAGCAAGCCTTGATCTCGTCCACCGCCGCGCTGTATTTTTCCCGGCGCGTCTTGTAAATGCGATCGTTGTTGTCCTTGCGAATCACTGGACGATTCGTCGGGATGACCACAACGTCCAGCTTGTAAATGTCGTGGAACTCGTTGGCCTCCGTCTCCGCCGTGCCGGTCATTCCAGCCAACTTGTGATAAAGCCTGAAGTAGTTCTGAATGGTGATGGTGGCGAGGGTCTGAGTTTCCCGATCGATCTGCACTCCTTCTTTTGCCTCTACGGCCTGGTGCAGGCCGTCGCTCCAACGGCGCCCAGGCATCTTTCGCCCGGTATGCTCGTCAACGATGATCACCTTATTTTCTTCGATAACGTAATCGACATCCTTTTCGAAAAGGCAATAAGCGCGAAGGAGTTGGGCAATATTGTGAATGCGTTCCGCCTGGCTGTCGCAATACTGCTGCCTCTGTCTTTTCGCTTCGTCTTTCTGCGCGGGATTCAGATGGGGATCCAAATCGATTTCCGTGAACTCGGTGATCAGATCGGGCAAAACGAAAGCGTTCGGATCGTCCGGATTCAGGTAGGAACGCCCCATCTCGGAGAGATCTGAATCCTGATGCCGTTCATCGATCGTGAAATAGAGCTCCTCCTTCAGGGCGACCAGTTCCTCTTTCCGGGAATCCTGATAGAAGGAAAGCTCGGACTTGTCGATGGCTTTGCGATTTTCAGGCTCTTCCATTAAGCGCAAGAGCCCCTTGTTACGCGGTTGGCCCAGCTTCACCTTGAAGAGGAGTCTTCCTGCTTCTTCGGCCTGGCCCTTTTCGAGCAACTCTTTGGCTTCAGAGACCAATCGATTACAAAGCATGGTTTGTTTCCGCACCAACTGCTCGACCAGCGGCTTGAATTTGTCGTATTGATGCGAGGAGACCGTCGCTGGTCCGCTAATGATAAGCGGCGTCCGCGCTTCATCGATGAGAATGGAATCCACTTCATCGACAATGGCATAATAGTAGCCACGCTGGACCTGTTGTTCCTTAGTGGTCGCCATTCCGTTATCGCGCAGGTAATCGAATCCGAACTCGCTATTGGTTCCATAGGTGACGTCGCAATCGTATTGCTCCTTGCGAACGGAAGGCGATTGGTCGTGTTGGATGCAACCGACGGTGAGTCCCAGCATTTTGTAGATTTCGCCCATCCACTCCGCGTCACGACGCGCGAGATAATCGTTCACAGTGACCAGGTGAACCCCACGCCCGGTGAGAGCATTCAAGTATATCGGACAGGTTGCGACCAGAGTTTTTCCCTCGCCCGTGGCCATTTCAGCAATTTTGCCTTCATGCAAGACGATCCCGCCGATGAGCTGAACATCGAAGTGAATCATGTTCCAGACAATCTGCTGATCACAAACGAGGATTGTCTTGCCCCAAAGCCTGCCGGCCGCATTCTTCACCAGTGCAAATGCTTCGGGCAGAATGGCGTGCAGTCTTCGCGCCAGTTCATCCGGGTCGTCGATGCCGGCAAGATCATTTTTCCATCGAGCCGTCTTCTCGCGGAGCTGTTCTTCCGTGAGGGCCTGAGCCTGTTTTTCTAACTGATTGATCTTTTCGACCAGGGGTCGAATTCGCCTGACCTCCCGCTGGTTCTTTGAACCAAGAACCTTTTTTAAAATCCAACTAACCATAAAAAATCCTTCTATTTGCTGCCGGGTCGGTCCACCGGGATAGCTGCGAGTTCTGGAGGGAGCTGATCAGGCTCGAATGTTTCCAAGTTAAGCTTCACCAGACTCACAAATTTACATCCAAAATCCGGGGATCGATCACCGCTCCGGTCGACCATACAACCGACCGCAACGACCGTGCCGCCAAAACCTTTCACAATCTCCATGGTCTCCCGCACCTTGGTGCCGCGTGTAACCACATCTTCGGCCACAATGAAACGTTCGTCGGGCATCACTGTAAATCCGCGTCTCAAGGCGAGTTTTCCCTCCTGCTTCTCAACAAAGATATGTCTCTTACCGAGATTCCGGCCAACTTCTTGTCCAACAATAATGCCGCCCAGAGCTGGTGAAATAATGGCATCGCATGGTACATCGGCGAGTCTCGCGGCGAGATCAGCGCAGAGTTGCGCCGCGAGTTGGGTGTGCTGCAGAACCAGGGCGCATTGAAAGTATTGGCGGCTGTGCAGCCCGGAACTGAGAATGAAATGGCCGCGCAACAATGCGCCGGTTTTCTCGAAAGTTTCAAATGTCGATGGAGCCACGTCAGTCTAAGAGAGTTTGAAGGCGATCGCCTCGATTTCTATGTTAGCACCCTTCGGCAGAGCTGCGACCTGGATTGTTGAGCGAGCGGGGGGATCGTGCGGGAAGAACGTCGTGTATGCGCTGTTCATTTCACCGAAATCGGTTAGATCGGTAAGGAAGACAGTGGTTTTGACCACATCTTCCATCCCAAGCCCCTGGACGCGCAGGACCGCTGCGATATTTTTCAGCACGCGTTGCGTCTGATGGCGGATGTCGCCCTCGATAAGGGTTCCAGTGTCCGGCTCCAGCGGAATTTGCCCAGAACAGAACACGAACTGCCCGGCCGCGATGCCTTGTGAGTAGGGTCCCACGGCGGTGGGAGCTTCGGTTGTCGAGATCACCGTCTTCATGAGAAGCGATCAAGGGTATCCATGGTCGAGGGGGTGTCAACCCCCCTTGAACCGTAAGCGTCGTCTCGATCTTTGATCGTCCCGTGATTGGGGCGGACGCTATCGCAGCGGCAGGGAGGACCGTTACGCATTTATCCCGGAGGGATTAAAACGAGGGTAGCTGGCACGAAGTGCCTGGAAAAAAGAAAAAAGACGCGTCTCGTCCCGTAGGGACGGTTGAGCAAGGTTTCCCCCGATGTGTCATTCTCCTTCCCAAAGCGGAGAACGAAAACGACGACGAGGACGCGGACGAGGGGGGAAGCCCTCGACTCCGAATCGTTCTCGTTCTCGTCGTCGTTTGCGATTTCGATCAGCGGTATGCAGTGCCCTGTTCCTCGGTCTCGGTGGCATCGGAAAGCAAAACGGAATTCATCCTAAGTGCATTGGCGGAGTCGCTGACCATGTTCAATCTCTGGGACTAGGGAGCACATCAACCGTCCCTCCGGGGACGGGTCCACTTTTCTCTTGTTTCCAGGCACTTCGTGCCAGGCTACTTTCGTCTGGTCCCTCCGGGACAGGCTACTTTCGTTGTAGGATTTTCTTTAAGTTAAGTTAGCGCTTAGAAGGGTCACTCCGGTTCAGGCCACGCGCCCCTCCAGGGTACCTTCTCCGGAGAGGCACCTAGGCCTGAAAACAGTCCCCCCTTAATCTGTGGAATCTGTGGTTTCATCTCGATCGTCCTGGTCCTCGAATTTAGAAACTGTGCTCGAAGCTCATTCCACATCAGCCTGCTTAGTGCGATTTCGCGAGTTCCAGGATTGTTTCGAATTGTTCTTTCGTGAGCTTCATCACGGACAACCTGGATTGCTTCAGCAAAGGCACGTCCCGGAGCCTGGCCTCCCGCTTAATCTGGTCAATCTTTACCGGCGGCTGAATCGGTTTCACGGGCGTAAGTTCGACCGCGGACCAGTCTCCCTCGGCAGCGGTAGGGTCCCTGAACGCCTCCTTGGTCACCTCTGCGATCCCGACAATCGCCTTACCGTTGACGCTGTGGTAATAGAAGACCGGATCGCCAAGCTTCATCGAGCGCAGATTGTTCCTTGCCTGAAAATTTCGCACCCCGGTCCAGTCGGTCTTGCCCTCGGCGGCAAATTGCTCCCAGGAATAAGCCGTCGGTTCCTGTTTCACCAACCAGTATTGAGACATCACGCAGCGATAGCATGTTGAACGAGACCTGAACAGCAGGAAGCGGAGGAGGGGCTGGTTGCGTCCGGCCGCTCATTCCACTCTTTTCAGTATTGTCTTTCATGATCCCACGGTTTATCGGCCAGAGAATGACAGGTCTGTTTGTCACATTCGAAGGGGGCGAAGCGTGCGGAAAATCGACGCAAGTCAGGCGCTTGGTGCGCCGCCTGGAAAAACAAGGCCGAACGGTGCTGGCTGTGCACGAGCCAGGTTTTACGGAGATTGGGTCGGCTATTCGGCAGTTGCTCCTACACGCCAGAGCCGCCGACGCGATGTCGAGTGAAACGGAATTGCTCCTTTTCGCGGCTAGCCGCGCCCAATTGGTCCGTGAGACGATCCGGCCCGCCCTCGAAAGGGGGCTGGTTGTGGTGTCGGACCGCTTTGATGATTCAACCACCGTGTATCAAGGAATCGGCCGAGGGTTGGATCTGATGTTTATCAAGGTGCTGAACGAATTCGTGGTGGGAGGATGCAAGCCTCAACGGACATTTCTGCTGGATCTGGAGGTCAAAGTCTCCCGCGCTCGGCAATTACGCCGTGTCCGTCCAGTCGGACAACGGGATCGAATGGAGTGGCTCTCCGACGATTTTTTCGAACAGGTTCGACGCGGATACCTGGAGATCGCACGCGCGGAGCCCGACCGGGTAAAAATCATTGACGCTTCCAGGACCGAGGATGAAGTAGAAGACATGATCTGGAACGAAATTAATGGCGTTCTCTCGTGAACAGGCCTTGGAATATTTGACAGAGGCGAGCGCCCAAGACCGGCTCGCGCATTCGTTTTTGTTCTCTGGGCCAGGCCGGAGCGGAAAACGAAGATTGGTCACTGAGCTCTTTCGGGTGGTAAACGGGAATTTAGCCGATCCGGCCGACTTTCACGCCGTCGAGCCCGAATCCAAGTCCAGAAAAATCCTTGTCGAACAGATTCGGGAACTGGAAGCATCCCTGCGGATGTGTGCGGCTCGGGCCAAGGTGAAATTCGGGGTTGTGTACGAGGCGGATCGACTGATGCCGCAGGCGGCGAATGCCTTTTTGAAAACTCTGGAGGAGCCGCCGGATCACTCCTTGGTCATTCTGGTGACTGCGCTTCCGGAGGAGTTACTGGAGACGATCCGCTCCCGTTGTATCGAGGTTTCTTTGCGCGCCGTCGGCAAGGCCGCTCTGATAGCGGATGAAGCGGAACTGGTCGACCAGTTCTTTCACCTCGTCGCCCCGGACGGCTTTTCCGTGGCGACAGCCTTGAAATTTTCGCGCGCTTTTCTGGGGATTCTGGGTAAGGTGCGAGAGAGAATTGAAACGGAGCACAGCGATCTACTACGCAGGGAGCAAACGGCTTACAAGCAAACCACCAACGGCTCGTGGCTTGGGGAACGTGAGGAACGCTTGTCGGCGTTGACCGAAAGCAGGTATATCAAAGCGAGGGCAAACCTAATCCTGAAATTAATCGAAGTTCTCGGGGATGCGCTGCGTGCGAAGCATAAGAGCCCGTTCCTGGACTTAGCCGAGTACCGCGTCCCTGTGGCTAATCTG
Organism: Verrucomicrobiota bacterium; assembly: GCA_019235445.1. Taxonomy (GTDB): domain Bacteria; phylum Verrucomicrobiota; class Verrucomicrobiia; order Chthoniobacterales; family JAFAMB01; genus JAFAMB01. The sequence continues at coordinate 5,602 of JAFAKL010000436.1, forward strand.
GCGGGCCGACTCTCGAGCGCTGAGCTCCTGAAACGGCTGGATGCCATCCAATCTCTGAACGATACCCTCTCCAGGAATGTCCAGGAGGCGCTAGCGATCGAGGTCGCTTTCCTGAATGCGTTTGGCCCAGCCGGACAGAGTTCCACTGGACGAATGCTGGCAGATCCCATCGCTCGATAAGCCTTTTTCCCCATGCAACTCTTCCTTTTACGCCATGCTGAGGCTGAGCCGAAGGCAGCCACTGATGAGACGCGCGCTTTAACGGCCAAAGGCTCCAAACAAGCCCAAGGTATCGGTAAGTTTTGCCGTGACCGCGGGATCGTTCCGGGGCTGATTTTATCAAGTCCGCTGAAGCGAGCCGAGGAAACGGCCAGACTCGTGGCAGGCGAACTTGAGTTGCCTAAGCTCGTCCAGATCTCGGAGTTCCTTCGGGCCGGCATGACCGCAGAGCGAGCGCTGTCCAATCTCAGGGAAAGTTTTACCGAGATCCTGAAGCGGGACAAACAATTGGAAATGGCGAGCATCATGTTAGTCGGACACGAGCCGGATTTCAGTAACTTGACGGGGATACTGATTGGTGCCCGCCCGACGAGTGTCCATTTTCGAAAAGCAACGCTGATGGGGCTATCACTCCAGGAGTTGCGACCGGGAGCTGCTACCATCGAGTTTATCCTCCCCGTGAAATGGGTCTGAAGCCGTAAGCAAAGCGTCTCGCTACGCCTTCTTTGAAGCCAACCAGAGCAACCCGAGGAAGTCGGGAAAGTCGTAGGTGTTTAGCGCCACGATTGTCGGCCTCACTTATCAGTACGCCGCCACTTCTTGTCGGCAAAGCGTCCCCGCTTTGCGCGTTTTCGGAGGAAAGGCGAGACGCCTTACTTACCACTGCGCTGCACTTCTTGTCTTCAAGCGGCGCTGTACACGTACGGAAATTCAGGAGTTACAGGATTGACTGCGGCTTACCGGCCGGTGGATGATCACTCTTCCGCTTTCACGGGTTGGAACGCCGGTCATTTTTCCTTCAAAAAATATCTGGACCCTGACCTCCTGACTCCTGGCCTCCTGAACTCCTGAAGCGGCACTGATACTGACACCGGTTACTGCTGTGACATGCTGCTCAACTCGTGTTACGATCGGCGGATGGGAATGACACCCGCAAGCTTTGCGATGAGCGAACTCAGAGAGGTCGTCCAACGATGCAACCCCGATTTCGATCCCGCGCGTGCTATCTCATGGAGGGTTGCAGGGCCGGTGGCGGACAGCTGGCAAGAGTGGATCAAAGTCTTATTTGAGCCTCTTCTGCTTCCGCACCTTTGCAGGGTGTTAGATTACTCTTCGCGGCAGTCTGCTCGGGAGATCATCCTCCTGGACGCCGAGTTGAACGGGAATTTGAAAGCATGGCCGCGCCGACATAGCCTGGAGGCCGGCCGATCCATGCTTCAGCATAGCACGCCCCGCGGAGAACGACTGATGGCCAAGCTGCAGGAAGCAATTGAAGCAGGAGCAGCGTTTGGACATTTTGCGACTTTATACGGTGTAAGATGCAGCGCATTTTCGATTCCGGTTCGATCCGCCGTCCTTGGTTATCTCGTGCAGGAATTGTCAGTCGGTGCGACGGACGAGACGGTCCGCTTGAAATTACTTGAAGCCTCGGTGGAATCAGTGAACGAGTTCTTGCGGTTATCCTCAAACGGATCGACTGAGAATTTGCGTTTCCATGGCTGAAACAGTTGTCGAAACGAAGGTTGAGACGTCACTCGGAACTCCGTGGAATGTAGTGGTGCACGACGACCCTGTGAATCTGATGAGCTACGTCACGATGGTTTTTCAGAGGGTGTTTGGATTCACTAAACAGAAGGCCCAACACCACATGTTGGAGGTCCACCATAAGGGGCGCTCGATCGTTTGGACCGGCGCGCGTGAACGAGCGGAATTCTATGTCCAGCAGTTGCATGGATATCTGTTGCTCGCAACGCTGGAGAGAGCGGAATGAAATGTTGATTCGCCGGCTCAAAGAGGACGCTATCGAGTTCATCCAGATTGAGCCGATCGAAGCGGGATTACTGCAGGAAGTTCCCGGCGTTTGCGACAGCGGGGGCGATGATCAATCCGACGCGCGTCTGTACAGCAGTCCAGCGGATTCCAGTGAAAATCAATTTCTGAATGACTGGGCTGAATACGTCCGGCCAGAGCTGCGGCATCTCTTTCTTTCGGCCAGGAAAACAGTCAAGGAGGATCTGGAAAAGCTGTCAGATGTTCCCGGCCGCCTCCGCAGGCTGGTTATTCCTCGTGCGCATAGTGATGCCTGGCTCAACGTCCTAAACCAAGCCCGGCTCATCCTTGCTGCAAAATTTAATTTCACCGCTCGCGAGCTTTCGACCCACTCGGCGCCCAAATGGTTTTCGCGCCGCGAGCTCGTCCTCCAGCAGATTAACTTTTACGCGGAGATCCAGGAACGAATTATCGATGCCACGGAGGAATGAGCGCTTGGTGCTGCTGTTGCTGTTTTTTAGATCGCCCCGATCGTTCTACCGTGGAATGGTTGATTGCCGGCACAAGCGACGCCTTCGATTCCCGCGAGCAGGCGCAATTCCGATCTTGAAGCGATGAGGCGACTCGCTAGGCTTGCAACATGAGTAAACCCGTTGTCGAAGTGCAGGTTCGCGCTGTGATTCCCACCAGCGGTGGCTGCGCGGTTTTTATTGGCAACGAGCAAAAAGTCTTCGTCATTTACGTGGATCAGAGCGTCGGCGCAGCCATCACTATGTTCATGCGGGGTACGCAAAAGGAGCGGCCGCTGACCCACGATCTTCTGGCACATATTTTGCGGGCGCTCGGAGCCAAAGTCGAACGCGTGATTGTCAATGATCTGAAGCGTGGCACCTATTTCGCAAGACTCATTCTCAGCGCGGAGAATGAGCTGCAGCAGAAGAAGATTATAGAGATTGATGCGCGCCCAAGTGATTGTATCGCGATGGCGACGCAGCAAACCGCTCCCATTTACGTAAGTCGTGAGGTATGGGAGGAAGTAGAGGATATGAGCGAAGTTCTTCGGAAAATGGAAGAGGAAGGTTCGCAATCCGAAGAAACGGATGAAGAAGAGTGAAGGCGAGCAGAGCCGGCGGATGGGGGCCGACTTTTTTACAGCTCCCGATTGAATTTGAGACCTTGTCACTTAGTGTGGCCCCGAAATGATTGACACTTGGGATATTCCTTCCGCTATTGCTCTCTACAATATTGATCGATGGGGCGGCGGGTACTTTACTATTAATGCGGCCGGGAATGTCCAAGTGATGCCGACGCAGGCTTATGGCCAAGCGATTGACCTGATGGACATAGTGAATGAGGCGCGGGATCGCGGGATGGCTTTCCCTCTGGTCGTGCGCTTCCAGGATCTCCTCAGGCACAGAGTGGAGACAATCAATCGCGCCTTCCAGTCAGCGATCTCGGAGGCAAACTATCAAAACGTCTACAAGGGTGTCTTTCCGATCAAAGTCAACCAGCTGAGGGAAGTGGTCGAGGAGATCATGGATGCGGGCCGGCCCTTTAACTTTGGTCTGGAGGCAGGCAGCAAACCGGAGTTAATAGCCGCCTTGGCCATTCACCGTGATCCGGACGGCCTGATCATTTGCAACGGGTACAAGGATCCGACGTTCATCAAAAACGCTTTGCTCGGCCGAAAGCTGGGTAAACAAGTAATCATGGTGGTCGAGAAACTGGAAGAGGTCAGGCAGATCCTGCAGGTCTCCCGAGAGATGAGTGCGACACCGCTAATCGGTCTGCGCGTTCGCCTCCAGTCCAAGGGATCGGGAAAATGGAAAACCAGCGGCGGAGAAAATGCGAAGTTTGGTTTGTCGACCGCCGACCTGATCGCGGCCAGCAACTATTTGAAGAGCGAGGGGATGGCCGAGGCGCTGGTGCTGGTTCATTTCCATGTAGGCTCCCAGGTAACCGACATCGGGGTGATCAAGAGAGCCGTGCGAGAAGCGGCTCGCTTCTACGCAAAGCTGTTAAAGATGGGGCATCCGATGCAATTCATCGATGTGGGCGGCGGGTTGGGTGTGGACTACGATGGTTCCAGAACGGCGTCCGACAGTTCCATGAATTACACGCTTCACGAGTACGCCAGGGACGTGGTTTATAACATTATCGACGTCTGCGATTCGGAAAAAGTCCCGCATCCGACCATTGTCAGTGAAGGCGGTCGTGCCATCGTGGCACATCATTCCGTCCTGGTCGTGGAAGCATTCGGGGCCATTGAGAAGGCGGGCGCCGAACTGTCTCTGGAGAACAGGGATACTGATCCTAAACTATTTCATGAGATGGTTGAAACCCAGAAAGGCCTGACGAAACAGAACCGGATGGAGGTGTTGCACGACGCGCAGCAGATCAAAGAGCAGTGCCAGTCAATGTTCGAGCTCGGCTTGCTGGACCTGGAAAGCAAAGCCAAGATCGAAACGATCTATTGGCAGATCGCTCATTCGGTCGTGGAGCTCTGTCGTGGAATGCGGTACGTCCCGGAAGAAGTTAAAGAGCTTGAGACAGCGCTTGGAGACCAGTACCTCTGCAACTTTTCGGTTTTCCAATCTCTGCTGGATCACTGGGCCCTCGGGCAACTCTTTCCCATCATGCCGATCCATCACCTCGACCAACCACCAGATCGTAACGGCACGCTGGTCGATATCACGTGTGATTCGGACGGTAAGGTGAGTGAATTTATCGATTTGCAGGACGTCAAAGAAAC
>JAFAKL010000519.1 GCA_019235445.1 Verrucomicrobiota bacterium
TGAGCAGTAAGATAGGAATGCATTACCTTGATCAACCGTCCCTACGGGACGAGACGCGTCTTTTTTCTTTTTTCCAGGCACTTCGTGCCAGGCTACCCTCGTTTTAATCCCTCCGGGATAAATGCGTCACGGCACCTCCCTGCCGCTGCGATAAGTTAACGCTTATGGGGCACGCCTGGCTTCGCCAGGCTTGCAAAGCGTCCACGCTTTGCGCGTTTTCGGAGGTAAGGCGAGACGCCTTACTTACCACTGCGCTGCAATTCTTGTCTTCAAGCGACGCTGTCCACGTACAAACTCTTCTTTGTCGCGGATCCAACATTTGCGGGTTTCAGATTACGTGCGAGGATTTGCGGTAAGTGAAATCGTTCGGTCATCAGTCGGGAGATGTGCATGGACAAACTTGGATCTGCTGAGGAAAAGGCCGACTCCAGCGCGGACAACAAAGCTGAAGAAGCGGCGAAAGCAGCCGCGGATATGAAGGCGGAGGAGTTGCGTATCGCACTGGAAACAAAAACCGAGCAGGGGAAGAGTACGCTTGGAAATTTGCCCAAGCCTGGGACTTGATCCTGGGCGCACCTGCTATTTCGGGACAGGACGCTAGCACACGTTGGTTTCGGCGGGTGCACGCAGGTCGAGAGACTTTTGGTACCAGGCGGGCGTGCGATAGCGGAAAAAAAAGAGGACTAACTTTGTCACCTCATCGGCCCCTTTGCCTAAAAAAGCACCGGCCAATCCTAAGCTCGTGAAAAAGCTAAGGAAGACCGCGAGGGGGAGCCCGATTGCATAGGTGCTCGCAAGGTTGACCGCCAGAACGTATTTGGTGTCGCCGCCTGTGGCCAGGAGGCCATTCCCAAAAATACCGTTCAACACTTTGGCCGGCTGAAAACAGGCCGCAATAACTATCCCCAAAAAGGCGAAGTGCAGCACTTGGGAGCCGACCTTGGGAAAAATCATCGAAACGAAAAGACTCACCCCGGCGAAAAGAGATCCGAGAACAACTGAGGAGGCCAGACCGAGTTTCAGAACCACGTTCGCATGCTGCTTTGCCGCTTGAACGGACCCGGTACCGAGCTTCTGCCCGATGGATGCCACCGCGGCTGGTCCTAAACCGGAAACTGCGACGATAAAGATACTTTCGATGGTCGTCACGATTTGACTCGCGGCCAGCGACTCGGTTCCCAGGCGGGTGAACACCAGTGCATAAATGAAACCGCTGGCTCCCCAAAGCACCTCGGAGATCGCCATAGGAAAAGTCAATTTGATCAGCTTGGCCGAAGTCAAATTAACTTCCGCACTCGGAACTGGCCAATGCCATTTTACGCCCTCTTTGGAACGGTAAAATTTGGCTACCAGCACCGCGCAACGGCAGAATTGGGAGATGAACGTTGCCAACCCGGCTCCTGTCACGCCAAGTTTTGGAATGGGTCCGCAGCCGAGCACCAGGGCAAATCCCAACCCGGTGTTCAGCACTACCGAGGCGATCGTGATGACCATCGGCGTCTTTGAATCACTCAGCGAACGGAAGGCGGCGCTGGTAACGGTACTCAGAATCATGAGCGGCAGAGAGGCCACAAAAAATCTGAAATATCCATTCGCAAGTTCCGCCACTTCCGGATGCGCGCCGAGCGCAAGTATCAGAGGCTTGGAGAATAAAATCAGGGGCAAGGCTATAATTGCACCGAAACTGGTGGCGATGGTCTGACCCACCGCCGCGGTCCTTGAAACGTCCTCCATGTCCTTACGGCCATAAGCCTGCGCTATCAGCACGCCGCTTCCCGTCCCGATTGCGGCGCATAAGAGAATAGCGATGGCCGCTACGCTGTTAGACAGGCCAACCGCCGCAACGGCGGAGGCACCCAGAAGACCGACAATGATCTGGTCGGCGACGTTAAAAGACATCTGAAAAACGGATTCCAGACTCACCGGGAGAGCCAACTCCAGGATCCTCTTCAAGACTCCGCGTTTCTTCTGCTCGCTCACCGAAGGTTCGCTCCTGACGCGCAGATGGGAATATCATAAGGTCCGAAGCGATGCTGTAGAGCGAGACATTTCATTGTATTTAAGGATCGCATCACCACGGTGAGTGGATGCATGGAGGCGCCGTCAGAGTAGTCGGTTCTTCTGGTTCATTACAACGCCGGTTCACTTTGCGCTTCAGGGCATGGGGTGCAAGTGTTGGTTGGCCGCGGCTGTCAATCGGACGAGAACGACGACGATTTTGGAGAAGCGGTGATCGAACTTGGGCAGAAGTTACTGACGCCAGCCCACACCCAACTTATGGCGAAAATGGCAAGTGGCTTGCCCAAGAGCTAATGCTTGAGCGGCCGCTGCGACAAAGAAGGTTGCACCCACCCGCCAGTCGGTGGGCCGCAAGCCGGATACTGCGGCGAGAATTGGTGCCCCGACCAGTGGCGCGATGACGCTCATAATGCTGCTGATCGAGTTCAATGAGCCTAGCGTTATCCCTTGATGGCGCGGGTCGACCGCCTTGGAAACGATCCCCTGCAGAGCGGGACCGGCTGCAAATCCGCAGAGATTCAAGAGAATGATTGCGTACATCATCCATCCGTGTGTCGCCAGACCGTACAGCGCGTAGGCGATCAAAGAGGAGGCGAGACCGGTGAGCGCTGTTTTCACATCGCCTAGTCTCCGGAGGAGGATACTTAACAACATGGTCTGCCCGACTGCTGCGGCTATTCCGACGACGAATAATGACAACCCATTCTCAAGCGGACCCCAGCCGAAACGAAAAGTGGTGTAGAGCACCCAGGTGGATTGCAGGAGGAATTGAGGAAAAGCGGTAAGAACGACAACCCACACCAGGCTGCCGATTCCTCGAATTTTTGTCAGCCCAATAAGCGCGGCAAATGGGTTCGCTTTCGCAAAGTCGATGACGGAACGCCGATTTTTTGGGAGAGATTCCGGAAGGACGAAGAAGCCATAGAGCCAGTTTAACAGACAGAAACCGGCAGCCACGAAGTATGGCAATCTCAGGCCGTAAGGACTAAGCAGTCCGCCTAGTACCGGACCACAGATAAATCCCAGCCCGAACATGGCGCCGAGAAGTCCGAAGCTCCGGCTTCTTGCTTCCGGGGAGGTCACATCCGCTACGTACGCCCCTGCCACGGTGAAAGATGCGCCGGAAGCCCCGCCGATCAGCCGCGAAAACAGGAGGAGAATAAGCCAGGGCGAGACAGCAGTGATGAAAAAGTTGAGCCCGACGCCAAAAATTGACAGGAGCAAAACGGGGCGACGACCCCAACGATCGCTGAGAGCTCCCAGCAATGGTGCTGAAAAGAATTGAGCCAATCCAAAAGAGCCAAGCAGGAGCCCGTACCAGTACGCCTGACTCTGCTTATCCGGTATCATCGTCG
>JAFAKL010000523.1 GCA_019235445.1 Verrucomicrobiota bacterium
CAATCGCGAAGGGTGATTTGGACTTCACGATTGATCAACAGCCTTATCTCCAGGGATTCTACACAGTGATGGTACTATTCATTTACAAAATCTCCGGCGGGTTGACCGGTCCGGTGGACATCAATACCGGCCTGAACTTCGTGACGAAAACCAGCGTCGACCCGTTCCTGCACTCCCAGAGCCGCTACGAAGGAAACTCCAGCGAAGAAAAGGTGATCGAACGCTCAGGTCCGATTGCTTCATAATAGAAGGCCATGGGGAGGGAACCGTCCGATTCAACGCTGGAAGGCGAGGAGGTAGCCCGACGTCCCGCTCATCAAGGGTTGGTGCGTCGCGTCGGGCTTTCCCTGCTCCATACCCGAGAGGCAAGCATCGCCATTGCGGGGGTAGCGCTGGTTGTCTATTTCCAAAGCACGGCTCCGGCCTTTCTTTCCTCAGGCAACATTGCTAACCTCGCCGGGTATGCGGCTACCACCGCCATTATTGCCGCGGGTGAGGTGATGGTTCTCATTTGCGGCGAAGTGGACTTGTCCGTCGGTCAAGTCTATGCCTTATCACCTTTCGTGATGTATTACGCGCACGGGGCGGGCGTGCCTTTCGTTCCCGCGATTCTTGTTGGGCTGCTGCCGGCGGCGCTGATCGGTCTAATCAACGGGCTTATCACCGTGGTCCTGGAGATCCCGTCCTTCATTACCACACTTGGCACTTTGTTTTTGATCAATGGCCTGACACTGACCATTTCAGGCGGTTTCCCGGTGGCGCCTGAACCGGGAGCGGTGATTACCAGCATCTTTGGCGGGAATCCCCTTTCCCAAATCCTGTGGGCGCTGGGCGTGACGGTCATTCTCCAGTTTATGCTCGTCAAAACCCGCTGGGGCATGCACACGATTGCCACCGGCGGCAACCTGGTTGGCGCGGCGGAAGTAGGTGTCAGGACTGGTTTCATTAAGATCGGAAATTTCGTTCTTTGCAGTATTCTAGGCGGCCTGGCGGGCACGTTAGACTGTTTTCGCATTGGATCAATCGATCCGCTGGCCGGTGGCACCGAGATCATGTTTATGGGTATTGCCTCTGCGGTAATCGGCGGAACACTGCTCACCGGGGGGTCGGGCACCATCGTTGGCGCGTTCCTCGGAGCGATAGTGCTTGGTATCTTGAAAGACGGTTTCACACTCTCCGGCGTTAGCGCCTATACCTTTGATATGATTTTGGGAGGAGCTATTCTTATCACGATGTTGATCAACGTGCGCCTTAGCCATTTGCGTGCCGCGGGAGGAGGGCGATGATCCCGGAGGTCTTGCGCACGGAGCACGTCTCCAAATCTTTCGGTCAAGTGACGGCGCTGCGAGACGCCTCAATTCACCTTGCGAAGGGCGAGGTCCTGGGGCTTCTTGGCGACAACGGCGCCGGCAAGTCCACTTTGCTGAAGATTCTGACCGGCTTTCATCGGCCAAGCGGCGGCAAAATCCACTTCGAAGGCAAAGAGGTCCAGCTCAAATCTGTCAGCCACGCCCGATTGCTGGGCATCGAGCCAGTATACCAGGATCTGGCCCTCATCAATGAGCTCAATGTCTACCGTAACATGTTTCTGCAAAGGGAGATTATGTATGGCGGACCGCTTCGTATCCTGAACGATCGCGCCATGCGTGCGCGGGCAAAGGAGCAACTCAAACAGATGGGAGTCAATATCCCTTCGGTCGATGTGCAGATCTCCAAACTTTCCGGTGGCCAACGACAGGGGATTGCCGTGGCGCGGTCTGTTTACGCGAACGCCAAGGTACTGCTGCTGGACGAACCTTTGGCGGCGATGGGAGTGAAAGAGAGCGCAATGATCCTTGACGTCATCCGGCGCCTTAAGGAAAAGGGTGACGTTTCGGTGGTCATTGTAGCTCACAATTATGCCCAGATCTTCGATTTCTGCGATCGGATAAATCTGTTGCAAGGTGGCCAGATCACTTTCGATCGGCGGACCCGGGATACCTCTGTCGAAGAGTTGACCAGCCTGGTGGTGCGCGAATATCGTGCCGCGCGAGAGCAAAACCTGCGGCCGCCTTCGAGGACTCCGGACGGATCGACCTCAGGACCGATCCACTAACCGGGCAAGGGGCTTCGACCTTGATATCTTTTGGCTCCCAATCGTCCTCGTCCTCGCGCTCTTTTGCTTGGCGAGCCAGATTTCTTCCTCGGGAATGTCGGCGAGCCGCGCCATGATCGAAGGCGGCGCGGACTGGGTGGGGTTAAGCGGCGTGGGCAGGGTCATGCGACACCTCCAAGAACACGAACGCCAAGCGCGGCA
>JAFAKL010000021.1 GCA_019235445.1 Verrucomicrobiota bacterium
CGGGCCGAGAGAAATGACCACGAATAAAGCCAGGACCAGGTACCCGAACCCGCGAGCCAGATTCGCACGCGACCGCGAGGATGCGTCCAGCGTATTCATCCGAGATCCGATCTGTTGGATCGCAGAATCCGCATCTGTGCCGCGGTAACCACCGCCAGGCAGGCAAACAAGGCGCATGACATGGCCGACGCGTAACCCATTCGGAAGTTCTCGAAACTGGATTCATAGATGTACCAGACAATGGTGCGCGTAGAGTTAACCGGTCCGCCGAGGGTGGTGACAGCGATCGAATCAAAGACTTGGAACGAACCTATCACACTCGTGACCAGGACAAAGACCAAGGTCGGTCTAATCAATGGCAACGTGACATTCCAGAATCTCCTCCATGGTCCAGCTCCCTCAATTCGAGCCGCTTCGTAAATATTTTGCGGGATTCCTTGAATCCCCGTGTAAAACAGCAGAGCCACAAAGCCCATGTGCCGCCAGATGTTGACCGCAGCGATGGTCGGTAAAGCAAGACGCTGATCGCTAAAAAAGGCGATCGTGCCGAATCCGAGAAGATGGAGCATGGCGTTACAGAAACCGAGCAGGGGGTCCAACATCCAAAACCAGAGAATCGCAGCGATCACATTCGCGATCAGATACGGCGCGAGAATCACCGAGCGCAACGCGACGGATCGTCCAAATCGACTGAGGAGCACGGCCAGTAGCAATCCGATGACCGTCTGGATGGGTATATTGTACAGCACGTAGAGCAGGGTGACTCTCATCGAATTCCAAAAATTCGGATCGCCCCAGAGCCGCGAATAGTTCGCTGTGCCGACAAACTTTGCCGGTCGCAACAGATTCCAATCGGTCAGGCTGACATAGACGGCGCGTAGACAAGGCACGAGATAGAAAACCGTGAAACCGAGAAGTGCAGGGGCGATGAAAATCCAGGCGCAAACCGATTCTTTGTAAAACAGCGCACGATAAATAGGCCGGCGCGGCGGTCCGCCGGAAACGACTTCGGCACTCGATAGAAAGGAGGATAATTTTCGGTCAGACATCGCGCAAGGGGGCCAGCTGACATTTTCTCAGCAAGTGCTTCAGGGGGGTAAGACAGCTCTCTGCGTTGTGCACACGAAAACATCCGTGCGCTCAGGTAAAGCGTATTACCTGTTGCTCTGAATAACACGTTGATCATTCACGGATCAAGGAATATTTAAGGAGACTTCAATGCAGTGCTGCGAAGGCAATGCTGATTTCTGTCCGAAAAAATCGGTGTAATCTGCGGAATCTGCGGTTTAACTTCTCGGCTTGAAACGGCTCATCGCAGTCTGGAAAACCCTGTTTGCCTTGCTGGTCGCTTGGACGCCAGCTCTTTTGGCGAAAGATTGCAAGGTGATTCGGTTCGGGGTTGACCCGAGTTACCCGCCTTTCGAATCGAAGGCGGCGGACGGCAGCCTGGTAGGCTTTGATATCGATCTTGGGAAGGCTCTCTGCGCAAAACTCAACGCCAAATGTGTCTGGGTCGAAAATGACTTCGACGGAATGATCCCGGCGCTCCAGGCGCGCAAGATCGACGCGGTTCTTTCCGATATGTCAGTCACCGAAAAAAGACGTCAACAGATTGATTTCACCAACAAAATTGCCTCCTCGCCAACCAGGATGGTGGCGAAAGCCGGCTCCAATCTGCAACCCACGGGTGATTCTCTGCGAGGGAAAAGCATTGGAGTCGAACAAGGTACGATCCAGGAAACCTACGCCAAAACTTATTTTGAGCCGAAGGGAGCTAATGTTGTTTCCTACCAGAACCAGGATCAGGTCTATGCCGATCTGAAGTCGGGTCGTCTGGACGCCAGCCTTCAGGATGAAGCCCAAGCGGAATTTGGCTTCTTGAGGACGCCTGAAGGGAAAGGGTTCGAATTTTGTGGCCCGGAAGTGAACGACCCAAAGATTCTTGGTAGCGCGGCCGCGATCGGCCTCCGAAAAGGCGATGTTGATTTGCAGAACGCTCTGAACAACGCACTCGCCGAGTTGTTGAAAGACGGTGCGTACCAGGCAATCGCCAAAAAGTATTTTGACTTTAACATTTATGGCGACTGATCCGAATCAGGGATAAATCGCTGCGCGAGCGATTCTAAATCCGAAATCATGCTTTTTGAAGGTTACGGCCGGCTGCTCTGGAACGGCACGCTGGAAACGATCCAACTTTCATTGCTTTCTCTTGTTCTCGCGTTTGTTCTCGGGCTCCTGGGGGCCGCGGCCAAGCTTTCGCGGAACCAATGGATATCTTTTCCGGCCACGATTTACACCACGCTGATCCGCGGCGTGCCTGATCTGGTCTTAATGCTGCTGCTCTATTACAGCTTCCAGGATGCGCTCAATCGGTTCACAGACGCTCTCAACCTGCAGCAGATTGACATCGATCCCTTCTTCGCCGGGATCTGCGTGCTCGGATTTATCTATGGCGCCTATTTTACCGAGACTTTTCGGGGCGGCGTTCTTGCTGTCCCGAAAGGACAACTCGAAGCCGGCGCCGCTTATGGGCTCAGTCGCTGGCAAATCTTTCGTCGCATTCTCTTTCCGCAAATGATGCGTTTCGCCCTGCCTGGAATCAGCAACAACTGGCAGGTCATTCTGAAAGCGACGGCTTTGGTTTCTATCATCGGGTTACATGAAGTCGTCCGAGCGGCTCAGGACGCGATCACGGGGACTAGTTCCAAAGGGGCTTACCATGCCTTCTTCTTTTTATCGGTTGCCGGGCTGATTTACCTGCTCCTGACCAGCGTATCCCATATCGTGTTCATGGCGTTGGAACAACGCTACTCCATCGGCATCCGGAAACCGGAGCTATGATCGAGCTGATTCAGCAATACTGGCAACAATATCTCTGCGGCACACCGGCCCATCCGACCGGGCTTGTGATCACTCTCTGGTTGTTAATCGCCTCACTTGGTCTCGGATTCCTTCTCGCCGTGCCGCTCGCGGTGGCGAAAGTATCTACCCATCGGTGGCTTGCCATCCCGGTGGCAATCTACACCTACATCGTCCGAGGAACGCCGCTTTACGTTCAGCTGCTCCTTGTTTATTCCGGGGTCTATAGCCTGGATGCCGTCCGGTCGACGGCGTTCCTGAACAGCTTTTTCCGCGACGCCTTCAACTGCACGATCCTGGCCTTTACTCTGAACACGGCTGCGTACGCGACCGAGATTTTTGCCGGCGCGATCAAGGCAACGCCACGCGGTGAAATCGAAGCCGCGCGAGCCTGTGGTATGTCCGGCCTGACTCTCTACCGGTGCATCATCCTGCCGTCCGCATTACGACGGGCCTTACCCGCCTACAGCAACGAAGTCATCTTAATGTTACATGCGACGACGCTGGCAGCGACAGCGACGGTGCCTGATCTCCTGAAAGTGGCTCGCAACGCCGCGTCCGATTACTACCTCCCTTTTGTCGCCTATGGAATCGCCGCCGCCTTGTATCTCTGCATTTCCTTCGTGCTTATCTGGCTCTTCCGACTCGCCGAACGCAGATGGCTCGCTTATTTGCGGTAATCGGTTATGTCCATGGACAAGTTAATCGTGGAAGATCTCCACAAGAAATTCGGCGACCACGAAGTGCTGAAGGGCGTCTCGCTGCGAGCCAAAGCTGGAGACGTGATCAGCATCATCGGTTCTAGCGGTTCCGGAAAAAGCACTCTGCTTCGATGCATCAATTTCCTGGAGCGGCCAGACGCCGGCCGATTCGTTCTAAGCGATGAACCGATCCGGCTGCAGCGAAATAGAACGGGAGAATTGATCGTCGCAGATGCGGGCCAATTACGCCGGATGCGCATCAAGCTAGCCATGGTTTTCCAACACTTCAATCTCTGGTCGCACCTGACTGCTCTGGAAAACGTCATCGAAGCGCCGCGGCACGTGCTAGGCCTCTCAAAGGCGCAAGCGATCAAACGCGCCCGGCGCGACCTCGCCAAGGTCGGATTGAGCCCGGAAATCGAAAGAATGTACCCGGCCCATTTGTCTGGCGGCCAGCAACAGCGCGTGGCCATCGCGCGCGCCTTGGCGATGGAGCCCGAGGTGATGCTGTTTGATGAGCCAACTTCTGCGCTCGATCCCGAGCTGGTTGGAGAGGTGCTTCGCGTCATGCAAAAACTGGCGTCCGAAGGGAGAACCATGGTCGTCGTGACACACGAGATGAGCTTTGCACGGAACGTTTCCAATCATGTCATCTTCCTTCACCAAGGGCGAATCGAAGAGGAAGGACCGCCGGCCGAAGTCTTTGCCCGACCGAAAAGCGAACGGCTGAAACAATTCCTGGCCGGCAGCCTGCGTTAGGAGTGTAAGCAAAGCGTCCACCCTGTCCGTATTTTTGTTATTCCTGGGGCTGCGCCCCATAAGCGTTAGCTTATTGCAGCGGCAGGGGAGGGTGCCGGGACGCGTTTATCCGGAGGGATTAAAACGAGAACGAAAACGACGACGAGGACGCGGACGAGGGGGGAAGCCCTCGACTCCAAATCTCGTCCTCGTCTTCGATTTTGATCGGCGGCAATGCGGGACGGTTACAACTGCCGAGAACGGCCCCCCGGTTGCCTAATTCCCAGGATAGCTCCATCTTCTTTTAACTTGCTGAATATTATGACCACCCTTTCCCTCAATGATTCGGATCTTTTTCGCCAGCAGGCTTACATAGCTGGCTGCTGGTGCGACGCAGATAACGGGAAAAGCTTCCCGGTAACTAACCCAGCGACCGGCGAGGTCCTGGCTCAGGTTCCCGCCATGCAAACGGCCGAAACGCGCCGGGCGATTCAAGGGGCAAAGGCAGCATGGGCTCCATGGCGCCGGAGAACAGCGAAAGAGCGCGCGATCCTCCTCCGAAAATGGTACGACCTGATGATGGCGAATCTGGAAGATCTCGCCAGAATCATGACGGCCGAACAAGGCAAGCCGCTGGCCGAATCCCAAGGCGAAATCAGCTATGCTGCTTCTTTTATCGAATGGTTCGCGGAAGAAGGCAAACGGGTCTATGGCGACACCATTCCGTCTCCCTGGAATGACCGCCGGCTGGTGGTGGTTAAGGAGCCGGTTGGCGTCTGTTGCGCCATCACGCCGTGGAATTTCCCGGCGGCGATGATTACAAGGAAGGCCGGTCCGGCGCTGGCGGCGGGATGCACCATGGTCGTTAAGCCTGCCGAGTCCACGCCTTTGTCCGCCTTTGCCCTGGCCGCGCTCGCCGAACGCGCTGGGATCCCCGCCGGCGTGTTTAACGTGTTAACCGGCGAACCCAAAGCGATCGGAGGAGAAATGACCTCCAATCCAGATGTCCGGAAGATCACGTTTACCGGCTCCACCGAAGTCGGAAGACTCCTCATGCACCAAAGTGCTGACACGATC
>JAFAKL010000094.1 GCA_019235445.1 Verrucomicrobiota bacterium
TACAAATACAAATCAAACAACAACTCTTCACGTGTTATAATATAAAGTCCAGATCGGAAAGCTCTCGGCTCATATAGCCAAATTGCCCGCCTGTCCTCGCTTGGCCAAACACGTTGATCGCTTATTGAGTAGTACAAAAGCTGGGCGAAACGATGGTCGTCACGGTTACTGGACGGTCGTAGCCTGTTTAAGCCGGAGATGACACTCTTGTGCTGGAGACGGATAGATTAGCGTTCGTCTTCCGCGTCCGAGAGAACCTTTAGAACCGACAGATGGGGCTCAGAGCGCGAGGGAGTTACGTTGCGGTTTTCTTATGAGTCATTCGAGGCCGTTGAAACTAGACTTCCTCCGCTGATCCCGGTCGGGGCCGCGCCTCCTGCGTCTCGCGTGCTCCGTCTTATCCTTGAAGCGCCGTGATGAACTCTTGGAGGAATTGCGCCGGCTTCAGCAGGCTTGCCACAAGACACCGCGGTTCTGGAGGCGCTCGTCCGCGCAGAACACAACTCTTTATGACCGCCTCTGTCGTGAAGAAATAGTTCGTCATCAAGCAAAAAGGGCTAAATCAGCCCATTTCGCTATAAAGCCCGAAAAATCGACGCTCTAAAATTCGATTACAGCGCGTTTGACGATGCCCCCGCTATCATGACCCTCGGGATTTTTCATTCCTGCACATTTATGATTCATTTCCAATTTTATGTGCGGCCGTTATCGTCGAACCACCTCTGAAGAAGAGCTCGCCCGGGTCTATCATATCCCCATCCCGAAGCAGCCGGATTTGCCGATCAGTTACAACATCGCGCCCAGTCAGAAAGTTCTGACGATCCGATTGAATCCGCAATCTCGAGTACGATCGCTCGACGCCCTCCAATGGGGATTAATTCCATACTGGGCCAAAGATCCAAAGGTGGGTTACCGGACCATCAATGCGCGAGCTGAAACCATCGATAAAGCGCCGTCGTTCCGGGAGGCTTTTGCAAAGCGCCGCTGCCTGATCCCAGCCGATGGATTCTACGAATGGCGCAAAACGGCAAAGCCGAAGCTGCCGTTCGCGATTGCAATGAAAGACGGACGTCCGTTCACATTTGCCGGGCTTTGGGAAAACTGGAAAGATCCCGAATCTGGAGAGTGGCTGCGCACCTGCACGATTATCACAGGCGAGCCCAATGAGCTGGTGGCACAAATCCATCCTCGTATGCCAGTGATCCTTCCGGAAGAACATCATGCCGCATGGCTCGAAGAAACGGACGATGGGAACTTAAAAGAGCTGCTGATCCCCTATCCTGCTGACCAGATGCGAATGTGGGAAATTTCTCCACGGGTAAACACCCCGAAGAACGATGATCCATCGCTCTGGGAACCCTTTCATTCAGAAGCAACCCAGACGAAAACCGATGCGCTTGAACTTTTGCGCGAGTAGATAGGTCTTTTTTTCAGCGGACCGTAGTCAACTATGCAAAAGAAGACCTTTCCCGACTTTGTGCCGCCGATGATGGCACAAAGCGCAAAGGAGCCATTCGATTCGCCAGACTGGATATTTGAAATCAAGTTGGACGGCTACCGAGCCATTACAGTTTTCAATGCTGCTGGAGAGCCTCACCTCTGGTCGCGTAACGGCTTGCCGCTCGAACAGAAGTTTCCTGCCATTTCACAGTCGGTTGCTCGGCTGAAACTTCGCTCTACCATTCTCGACGGCGAGATTATTGCCGTGGACGAGAACGGCATTCCCCGATTTCAATTGCTGCAAAGATTCCAGAAGCAACCCACAGCTCCGACATTGTATTTCGTCTTCGACGTGCTTTGGACAAATGGGGTGGACATCACCGGGAAAACCCTCATGGAACGTCGAGCCGTACTGGAATCGATCGTCAAACCAGCGGCCGGCATTCAGCTTGGAAATTATGTCGAGGGCGAAGGCAAATCGCTCTTCGATCTTACCAAAGCGAAAGACATGGAAGGCATAGTAGCGAAGCGCAAAGATAGCATCTATCGGCCTGGAAAACGGAGCCCCGATTGGCTCAAGATCAAGTCCAGGCCGCAGCAGGAGTTTGTAGTTGGCGGATTCACCGAAGGCAAGGGAAGCCGGAAGCATTTAGGCGCTTTATTGCTGGGCGCTTACCGTAACGGAAAGCTGCACTATTACGGTCATTCAGGGAGCGGATTCAGCGAGAAAGGATTGCGAGACGCGCTGGATCGCATGAAGCCGCTCTTTACCGACAAATCGCCATTCGAAAATCCGCCCCGGATTCCTGAAAAAATCCAATGGGTTAAACCAAAACTCGTTTGCGAGATATCTTTTGCGGAATGGACCCAAGACGGCGAGTTACGCCAGACCGTATTCCTCGGCTGGCGCGACGACAAGAAGCCGAAGGACGTCGTCTTAGAGCGGCAGTAGAAATCTCCGGCCGATGCCCATGCCAGTTTCTTTCCCTTACCTCGTTCCTCTCGCTACAAATCTGTACCCGCGCGTTCAGAGTAGCTTTGCCGGGCGTGATCACGACTTCAGATCCCCGGCCTCGTGATCAGTTCTTTTTTGGCCGTCGGTTCGTGTCGATTGCAGTTAAATCGTAGACTGAATCACTTTCGGGCCAGATTTTTGCAATTAAATCCGGACCGGAA
>JAFAKL010000341.1 GCA_019235445.1 Verrucomicrobiota bacterium
CCAATTCTGGGTGCGTTCATTGTCAACGAGGCGAAAAGCTTTCTTACCGCGTCGTTATCGGACTACTGGCTCTTTTTTCTTGGGGCCATGTTTGTCATTGTGCCACTCTGGCTGCCGAAAGGTGTCGTCGGACTATTCCAGCGGCTTCGCCATAAACAATGATTGAAACGACCATGAGCGACGCGAAATCGAGTGGGTCGAATCTCGATACTGGTGATGTCACTGGTTTAGCGCACGTGAACGTTCCAGGCGCAGTCGACGTTTCCCATGGGATTATCCTTTACCTGGAAGATGTCAGTGTCAGCTTCGATGGATTCAAGGCCTTAAACAGGTTGTCGCTGTCGGTGGAAAGTGACGAACTGCGGTGTATCATCGGCCCAAACGGTGCCGGCAAAACAACCATGATGGATGTGATTACCGGCAAAACTAAACCGGACAGTGGCGGCGTCTTCCTTGGCCAATCCATCGATCTAAAACGTCTGGACGAACCAAGGATCGCGCGAGCCGGTATCGGGCGAAAATTCCAGAAACCGACGGTGTTCGAACAACACACCGTCTGGGAAAACCTTGATCTGGCGATGCATGAGGACAAGAGATGGTTTCACACGCTGCGATCCAAGCTGACCGGCGCCGCCCTTGCCAAGATGAAAGAAACGCTCGCCCTCGTTCGGTTGGAAAAGGAGGCCTACCGCCAGGCTGGTGAACTTTCTCACGGCCAGAAGCAGTTGCTGGAGATCGGAATGCTGCTCATGCAGGAACCGCGGTTACTGCTTCTGGACGAGCCAGCCGCCGGGATGAGCGATAACGAAACGGCGCAGCTGGCGGAACTGCTCAACCATCTTCGTGGCAAATGCTCGATGATGGTTGTTGAACATGACATGGAGTTCGTGGCTGCGCTCAGCGGCCAGGAAGGCAAAGTCACCGTACTCGCCGAAGGAACCGTGATCGCCGAAGGCACGCTGGACCATGTGAAGCGCGACGAAAACGTGATCGAATCTTACCTGGGACGATGATTGTTCAATTTAGAATTCAGAATTCAGAACTCAGAATTCAGGAGTCAGAATGGCAGACGGCGAACGTGAACGCCTAAAGTTGAAGGCCCTATGCTCGAAGTCGATTCCATCAATCAATACTATGGCGGAAGTCACATCCTGCGAAACGTGACTTTCACCCTGCCCACCGGTCAGCTCACCGTTTTGCTAGGCCGGAACGGCGTTGGAAAAACAACGCTCTTACGATGTCTGATGGGTGTTGTGCCAATCCGGACCGGAAAAATTCATTGGAACAAGAAACCGCTCGAAAGACTGCCTCCGTACAGCCGGGTGACGAACGGTCTGGCCTATGTTCCTCAAGGGAGAGATATCTTTCCGCGCCTGACGGTGGAAGAAAATCTTCTGGTCGGTGCCGCAGGTAATCGATCGATCCGGACGGTTTCAGAGGACATCTACAACCTTTTCCCTGTCCTGAAAACGATGAAGAGCCGGAGGGGCGGCGATTTATCCGGCGGTCAGCAACAGCAACTGGCAATTGGCCGCGCTCTGATGGGCCGCCCCCAGTTGTTGATTCTCGATGAACCGACAGAAGGGGTCCAACCGTCGATCATCCAGGAGATAGGCAGAACGCTGCGCCACATCGTAACCAAGATGAGTTTGACCATCCTGCTGGTGGAGCAATACTACGATTTTGCCCAACACCTGGCAGATCGCTATCTGGTCATGAGTCGCGGTGAAATGGTGGCAAGCGGATTGGGAGCTACCATGGATCAGGACGGAGTTCGCCATATGATCGCCGTTTAGCGGCATGCGCAGCGTCTCGCTTTACCCGTTTTCAGAGGGCAAATCCCGTCCCTTGTTCTTCTCATGCTTGTCACGTCTCCCAGCCCTGAGAACCGATGGCCGGCTGAACTCCACCTTCGGTTTGCCCGTAAAAAAATGCGTACCGTTCTGGTTGAGAATCGCCATTTCGGTCCTCTGCTTGTGCAGAAGGCGATTTATCCCGAGGGCGAGCAGATTTGTCACGCAGTCATTGTTCATCCGCCGGGCGGGATAGCAGGAGGCGACGAGTTAACGGTCGAGATAGATTTACAGGCGGACAGCAACGTGGTCATCACAACTCCTGCGGCGGCGAAATGGTATAAGGCACCCCGTCACCGATGCCGGCAAGAGACCACGGTCCGCCTGGCGGAAAGATCGACTCTCGATTGGCTGCCTCAAGAGAACATTTTTTACAACGCTACCCACGTTAGCTCGAACTTTATTCTGCAACTTGAACCTGGAGCGACGGCGATCGGGTGGGACATGGGGTTGCTTGGGCGAGGGGCATCCGGGGAACAGTGGTTGGAGGGCTCTCTTCGTAGTGTCACCTCCATCGAACGAGGAGACGGGTCGCCACTTTGGGTCGAACGGCTGCTGCTCGATGCGCCGAGCTCTATGCTTGAGGCATGTCAATGCCTTTCCGGATTTGTGGCTTTCGGTACGCTGTGGGCGATCGGCTCAAGCTGCATGGCCGCCGTCGCGAATGAGTTGCATTCCCACCTGCCGCTCGAAGCTGAGTTGCGAGCAGGTGCGACTTCTCTGCCCGGGGGGATATTACTTCTCCGAGTACTGGCGCAGGATATCGAACGATTGCGCCAGATGATGACGGAATGCTGGCTGCGTCTGCGACCGCTTGTGCATGGCCTGCCCCCCCAGCGTCTGCGACTTTGGGCAACCTGATCTGCGAAAACTGTGGTATCCGATTGGGTTTTTCGATTGAATCTAAGACTTCGAGCGCTGCATGAATCTAACTCCGAGAGAAAAAGATAAATTGCTGATCTTTACGGCAGGATTAGTGGCGGAAAAGCGACTGGCGCGCGGGTTGAAACTCAATCATCCCGAAGCAGTCGCCTACCTGACGGCAGCGCTCTTAGAAGGCGCTCGAGAGGGGAAGACAGTCGCAGAGCTGATGCATTTTGGCACCACGCTGCTGAAAACAGAGCAGGTGATGGAGGGCGTTGCTGAGATGATTCACGAAATTCAAGTCGAAGCGACCTTTCCTGACGGGACAAAATTAGTAACGGTTCATCACCCGATCATTTAACTCGCGACTCCGCTTCGCCTCTCCCTTTGGTCTCTCAAGTTTAAACTCCTAACAATAAACATTCATGGTCCCGGGTGAAATCATAACGGACGGCGGCGAAATCGAACTGAACGCCGGCCGTCAAACAACCACCTTAACGGTCGCCAACACCGGTGATCGACCGATTCAGGTTGGTTCACACTATCATTTTTATGAAGTCAACCCGGCACTGCACTTTGACCGTGATCAATCCCGGGGCTTCCGGCTCAACATCACAGCCGGTACCGCCGTTCGATTCGAACCGGGACAGAAGCGTACCGTCGAACTCGTCGAGATCGGGGGGGACAGAATCATCTACGGTTTTAACGCCTTGGTAATGGGCAAGCTCTGAAAGGCACCTTTTCCCGACAGGCTGACGATGAAAATTTCTCGCCATGCGTACGCGGAAATGTTCGGGCCCACCACCGGAGATCGGGTGCGCCTGGCCGACTCGGAGCTGTTTATCGAGATTGAGCACGACTTTACCGTCTACGGTGAAGAAGTGAAATTTGGCGGCGGCAAAGTGATCCGAGACGGGATGGGGCAATCCCAGCGCACCTCCAAAGACGCCGTGGACACCGTGATCACAAATGCGGTAATCGTCGATCACAGCGGGATTCTGAAAGCTGATATCGGCATTCGGAACGGACGCATCTCAGCCATTGGGAAGGCAGGCAATCCAGACATCCAGCCGGGCATCACCATCGTGATTGGGCCCGGAACAGAGGTGATTGCAGGAGAAGGAAAAATCGTCACCGCGGGAGGCATCGACACCCACATCCATTTTATCTGCCCGCAGCAAATTGACGATGCGCTTGCTTCCGGAGTCACTACCTTGATTGGGGGCGGCACCGGGCCAGCTCACGGGACCTTTGCCACCACTTGCACTCCGGGTCCATGGCACATCGAGCGGATGCTCCAGGCTGCGGATGGCTATCCGATTAACCTCGGTTTTCTTGGCAAAGGCAACGCCAGCCAGGCAGAGCCATTGCGGGAGCAAATTGTGGCAGGCGCGCTCGGATTGAAACTGCATGAAGATTGGGGCACCACTCCTGCAGCTATCGACACCTGTCTTTCCGTGGCAGAGGAAACGGATACGCAGGTCGCGATTCACACTGATACACTGAACGAGGCGGGCTTCGTTGAAACGAGTATCGCGGCCTTCAAGGGACGGACGATTCACACCTACCATACCGAAGGCGCAGGCGGCGGACACGCTCCTGACATCATCAAGGTTTGCGGGGAAGCAAACGTTCTTCCCTCTTCAACGAATCCGACCCGCCCCTACACCGTGAACACCCTGGATGAACACCTGGACATGTTGATGGTGTGCCATCACCTGGATCCCGCCATTGCTGAAGATCTGGCCTTCGCTGAGTCCAGGATCCGGCGTGAAACGATTGCTGCTGAAGATATCCTCCACGACCTGGGCGCCCTCTCAATGATGTCGAGCGACTCACAGGCCATGGGACGAATAGGTGAAGTGATTACGCGCACCTGGCAAACCGCCCATAAAATGAAAGTCCAGCGTGGAGCGCTGCCGGGAGACCAGTCCCGAAATGATAATCAGCGAGTAAAACGCTACATCGCGAAGTACACCATCAACCCAGCCATTACCCATGGGATCGCCCATGAGATCGGTTCTGTCGAAGTCGGAAAATGGGCTGATCTGGTCTTCTGGGATCCTGCCTTTTTCGGAGTGAAACCAACTCTGATCCTCAAAGGCGGGATGATCAACCTGGCGCTCATGGGTGATCCGAATGCTTCAATCCCGACCCCGCAGCCGGTCCATTACCGGGAGATGTTCGCCACTGCGGGCGGTGCGCTCCCTGCGGCCTCGCTCACCTTTATTTCCCAGGCCGCCGAATCCGCCGGTATTGCGGAGCGATACGGCCTCCGCAAGCGGCTGGTGCCGGTTCACGGCGTCCGATCTCTTCGGAAAACAGACATGATCCATAACGGCTATCAGCCAAAGATCACCGTGGACCCGGAAACCTACCAGGTGATCGCGGATGGTGAACTCCTCACCTGCGAGCCCGCGAAGGTCCTGCCGATGGCCCAGCGATATTTTCTCTTTTGAAGTGCGCCGGATTTCCTTCGACAACGACATCCATGTTACGGATCGAAAGGTACAGTGGTTGCGAGATAGCCGAAGCGGATCAGCATCGCCTTCCAAAACTTGTCTTGACGTTCGATCTTCGGCGCAAGAGCCGGTTTCGTACCACGCTCGCTGACGGAACCGAGGCGGCGTTGTTCTTGCCCCGTGGATGGGTGCTACGCGACGGCGATCTTTTGCAAGCAGAAGACGGCACTTTGATCCGAGTCGAATCGGCCCCGGAACGTGTCCTCCTGGTGACCGCTGACACACCTTACACCCTGACACGCGCGGCGTACCATTTGGGAAATCGACACGCTCCAGTTGAGATTGGTCAAGACTATCTCAAACTCG
>JAFAKL010000408.1 GCA_019235445.1 Verrucomicrobiota bacterium
CTTCCCGCTAATCTGCTTGAAAGACCTGCGACGGATCCGGAAATTGAAAACCGGCCGTCGTCAGCTCTCTCAATATCTCTTTTACCACAATGGGGATCCAGCAGCGGCCAGGTGAATCCCTAGCTGAGGGTGAGATTTCGCTGATCACAAGTCCGTCATGAAGGACGTAGATCCCGCCCTCACGACGTTTAGCATCTTCAACAATCCATTTCGCAGGTCTTTTAGCCCGGTCGGACCTAAGCCAGGGATCAATAACAAAGTGAGTGACAGGCAGGATTCGTCTCGTCCTGGCAATCTCTCGAACAGCGGCCGTAACGAGGCCGAACGGCGGACGAAACCAACGAAGCGGATGGCACGTTTCACCGACCGCTTCGCAGACCGCTTGATCACAACAAGCAAGATCCAGCCTGAATCGTTCGAAGTCCCACAAATCGACAAATCGATGGTGGAAGGTGTGGTTTGCGAGAAGATGCCCGGCATTTGCAATCGCGCGGGTCTGTTCCGGCCGAATCGTTACTTGGCAACCGACCAGACAGAAGCATGCTTTCACGCCGAACTCGTGTAAGACAGCTAACAGGTCATCGGTGACCTTCCCCGCTGGACCGTCGTCGAAAGTAAGCACGCAGTGGCCCGGTGCTAGACGACACTGCTTGCGAGAGACCAGGATGGAGTGGATGGGCATGGCCTGATGCGAGACTTGACGGACCAATGTTCCTCTTGAAATTTCATACCCTGAACTTAATTTTTGCAGTGGTTATCAAACTCGCCTGAAGGCGGAGGTTTTGGTCAGGCGCTGCCGCCAAAGTTCAACCGTTTTCCGACACGGTCACGAGACCTTCGGTTTGGGTGTTTCCGCCTCGGTTGTTTTTCGGATATTAGTGTCTTTCGTCGAATCGTCAAACTTCGCAATGAGCGAGGGCAGTAATCGCTCGCTCGCTCCAGCTAACATCGTCACCGCAACTAACGCGTAAACGCTGGCGGGCAAACTATGACCCGGCCCTGGAGCGGCGGTTGAGTTACTGGTCAGATTCAAAAACCCGACCACAATGTTGCCTGACGTTGCCAGCCAGACGAAAAGGCCGGCGGCAAATCCGATCGTATATCGCAGGAGAGCCTCGAGGAGGTGGAGAAAGCGTCCGGCGGTTGGAGCGCATGGAATGCGTTCATTTCCAATTGCCGTTGAGATGAAGGCGCCGATGCCACCGGCAAGACAACAGACGAGCGGGAGCGTCGCGATTCCCAAGTGGCCGTGTCGATAAAGAACTAACCCGACGATGGCTGATATCGCGAAAAGGAGAAAAAACGGCCCGAAATACCAACCGCGGCTGGTTTCTGTGCCAATCTGAGTGATGAATTTTTCGGCCGTATCCAGGGCCGCGTTGGCGTACGCCTGATTCTTGGTGGAAAACATGATCATGAGCCCTTCGCCGATGAGCCGCCGAGCGCTGGTCAAATCTCGCCGGCGACGAGTCTGGCGCAGAAACTCCGACTTCGCCTGTAATTCGCTGGCGCGGTTGAAGATTGGAGCGGCTACATCGGGGTCTATGGCCGCGTTCCAGTGCCAGCGCAGGATGAGATCCTGGTCGATATAAACGAAGTATCCGTCCGCTTTGATCAGGACCTCTTCAATCTTCACCCCAACAAGCGGATCCGAGTCACCCGCATTGAAGTTTTGATACGACGTTTTTTCCGGCGTGATTGGCTGCGTTGCGGATGCCCCTGGAGATTGTGATGATTCCTTTACTTGCGGTGTGGGCGTAAGTAAAACTGCCGACTGCGGCTCGGGCGGCTCGGGCGTGGCTGAACCGTTCGGTTGCCGCGCAGGTGTCTCTCCTGGAGGCAGGGTCGCGACTGCGCCAGATCCATCCGCCGTCGGAGCTGCGACATTGATATCGAAGTTCTCAACACTCATGGGAAGATTTCCTTTAGCGGTAATGATCCCCGTGAAGGCCCGTCAGCGCGGATAAAAAGGGCGCTGCCCGGAAGAATTCTGGTGGGACATTCAAGGAGATCAAAGCCTGGTCCTAATTAAAACACAGAAGTGCAGCAATTCCAATTACCCGACCGGGTAAGGTGCTTGCAGTTTCCCGCGACGAAGCCGCAGATAGCAAGCTCCAGTCAAGTGGGCGAGGGGAGAGTCGAGGAGGGGGCAGATGACCAATTATTCTTGCAAGCGAGGACTGAGACTAAACACATAGCCCACACCTAATTAGCCGTGGGTTTTGGATGACGACTTTTTGTTAATTTATCAATCCTCATGGCAAGCTGTTAAAGCGCGAACCATCGCATCACCCTTTTGGATCATATGGGACGTTTTATATTGCCAAAAGCAGTTCTTTCGTCTCTGGTCTAAGTCTTCGCAATCCTGTCCCGCTGATTCGAACTTTCTATAGAAAGGTAACATTTTTCCGCTCGACAATTTTTAATTTGCCTGAGGTTATGGCCAACCACATGAGATCGCTAGTAGCCGAACAGACGACTCCAAGTCTCCTGGACCGGTACGAATCAACCTACGTGGTCAGTCTCGATCCGTCGAAGGGTGATTTCACGACGCTCCAAGACGCCATTAACGCACTTCCTCCGACCGGCGGGAAAATTTTTGTCAAGGCCGGAGCCTATCCGCCTATCACCAGCAGCATCACCATCACAGTAAGCAATGTCCATATCCAGGGCGAAGGAATGGGTATCACCGTCTTTGTAGGGGATAGCACAATGACCGGGAATACCCCCATTCTCCAAGTTCACAATTCTGCGGTGGGAACCCCTCGGCCGCTGTTGGCGGATACGGCGCGCGGCGATACCACGCTTAGTTTGTCGCCGGCCGATGCCACATCTTTTAGCCCCGGAGACTATGTATTGCTGTACTCAAACAAGGAGATCGATACCGAAGAACCGGCAAAGCATGCAGGTGAGATTAAGGTAATCACGGCGATCGATTCAACCTCTGGTGTAGTCACCGTCGATGACCAGATCTTTGATACCTACACCGTCGCAGACTCGGCTAACGTCATTCGTATTACGGTGCTGCAGAACATCACCGTCTCCGATCTCTCGATTACCACGAATGCCCCGTCCTCTGCCTTAACCAGTGGATTCACGCGCTTTCAGTTTATCGAGAATCTTCAGATTCAAAGAGTCGAAGTGCATGACGCGTTCAACACCGGGATCCATCTGCTGTCCGTCCGCAACGCAAAGGTTTCCGACTGCTACATTCATCACATCAAGGATGTGGCAGTGACACCGCCGGCCAACGAGCGCTATGGAATCGTGGTTGGTTCAGCATCACAAAACGTCAGTATCAGCGGTTGCCGGTTTTCGCATACGCGCCACTCGGTGACCACCGGTGGCAGCAGCGGGACGAACCTGAACGGTGTGCCACGCAACATTGTCATTGCCAACTGCACATCGATGCTTACCGACACAGCTCACTTCGATACGCACCAACCGGCGGAAAACGTGACCTTTATCGGATGCGCGGCCATAGGCGGCGTGCCTGCATTATCCGAGGCTTACGGGTTCCAAATGCGGGGCAGAAACTGTTCCATCATTGGATGCTCGATATTGCAGGCCATCGGAAGAGGCATCATGCTGTTTGGTCCAGTTTCCAGCGGTGCTTCAATTATCGGGACGATGATTGCAAACGTGGCGGCAATCGGAGGCAAAGATGGGATGGGAATTTACTTTGCTGGACCGGAAACTCCCGGCGCGCCGGCGACTTCCGATCACACAGTTACCGGGAACGTAATTAAGAATTGCGAAGGATCTGCGATTGCCAACGGTGGATCCAACAGCGACATCGTCATCAGCGGGAACGTCATTGAGAATACGAATTCCGTCGTACCCGGTGCAGCCATTCAATTGACGGATGCCACGCGCATTCTTATCACCGGAAATAATGTCGGTGGGGCTGGCCAGAATCCTGCCATCGCGATGGTCGGCAATTCTGATGCCTGGCAGATCAATCAGAACTTCCTCGGGAACATCGGACCTGCTGCAGTTTCACTCCAAGGCACGGGCTCAGTAGTCATCAATAACAGCGGATACAACCCGATCGGTGCTACGCCAAATCCTTGGCCTGCGAACGGTGGCGACCTCACCAACCAAGTGCAGGCAGGGAGCCCAAATCCGCAGATCGGTACCACCTATACGGTTCGGCACACTCCCAAGACAGTCATCGTCACGGGCGGTGACGTCTCGCAGATCACGATCAATGGGGTAAACACCGGTTTGTTAGCTGGGGTGTTCAAGCTCGGTCTTGGTGAAACCATCGCCATCACCTACAACACGCTGGTTCCAACTACTGCGGTGTTCACGGAGTAAACAGGAACAAAGGGCGACAACTAGTGCAGCAAGTCCGTGACTGGTATAGCGGCCTTGCGATCAAAATGGGCCGCCGGCAAGGCGGTCCGAGCCGGACTCGCGGTAGGAGGGAGCCTATCTGAATCGATACGTGACCGAGGAGCAACGCAGCCGCCGGCCCATTTTCATCGCAACCCTTCGGACCGCGCATCTTTCGGCCGGCTGCTTTGTCGCTCATCGGTCGAAGACCTCAGCGGGTATTCTCCTCTTCGCTTCGCGCACCCAGCCGAAATACGCGGCGGTGCCGCTATACCAGTCACGGACTTGGTGCACTAGCCGGTG
>JAFAKL010000212.1 GCA_019235445.1 Verrucomicrobiota bacterium
GAATAGATCGCTTCAGCGCCCCTTTGGACGGGATAGCCAACCCCGTTGAATTTGGTGCTGAACCTCCTGTTCCAGAATGGGTGCAGCGTTTTCTTTTCGCCACTGGAAGTTAGCGCCATCAAAGTTTTCGGTAGAACGGTGAACCCGCAACGAACGCCGGTGAATCCGCCGTTCTTAGAAAAACTGCGGAACTCGATTGCGCAATCGAGCGCACCGGGCACCTCGTAGATCGAGTGGGGAATCTCAGGATCCGTGATGTAGGCTTCGTACGCGGCATCAAAAAGAAGAATGGCTCCAGCACTCAGAGCGTAGTTCACCCAGCGCTGGAGTTGATCTTTGGTCGCGACCGATCCGGTCGGATTGTTTGGAAAACAGAGGTAAACCAGATCGACGCGTTCCTTGGGAGTTTCCGGGACAAACCCGTTGTCCTTCGTGCAAGGGAGATAAACGAGTCCTTGGTATGCCCCGGAGGCGTCGGCAGGACCGCTATGTCCGGCCATGACGTTAGTATCAACATAAACCGGGTAGACGGGGTCCACGACGGCGATCCGATTCTGATGGCTGAAAATATCCAGAATGTTGCCGCAATCGCATTTTGAACCGTCGGAGACAAAAATCTCGTCTAAGGCGATGTTTATTCCCCGTTTTCGATAATCGTTTTCTGCGATGGCGTGGCGGAGGAATTCGTAGCCCTGTTCCGGACCGTAACCCCGAAACGTCTCTCGACTGGCAAGTTCGTCCACCGCCCGATGCATCGCCTCAATGACGGCAGGGGGCAGGGGCTCAGTCACATCTCCGATCCCACACCGGATCAAAGAATCTCCCAATTCCAGATTTTCCTCGCCGAACTGGCGAACTCTGCGGGCGATTTCGGGGAAAAGGTACCCAGCCTTCAGTTTGAGATAGTGCTCGTTTAGATGGGCCATGCCAGAAACGCTGTCGGTTTAGCCTTTGGTGCGTGTGAGCCGTTTTGTCGTTCCAGATGCGGTTCCTTTTCGATAATCGTCTGCGAACCAAGCGTGGGTCGATGGCCACCAACAGGATAGATGGGCGGCTGCGGCTTTCTTTGCGGCCGGCCGGTCGCCTGGTGTACTGTCGCCGAAAATAGCCGAGTGGGACGGGGCACGACCATTGAGGCCAAAATCTGCCCACCCGGCTTTGCCACGGCGAAAAGCGAATCCCTTGCAGGTGTTCCGGCGGCTCAGCGCTCTCCCTTAAACCGCGGCGTCGTAATTCTTACCGACCGCATCCCAGTTGATGACGGACCAAATTTCCTTCAAGTAATCCGCACGCCGATTCTGATATTTCAGATAATAAGAGTGTTCCCAGACGTCAACGCCGAAAACCGGTTTTTGACCCTCCATAATTGGACTGTCCTGATTTGGTGTCGATACGATCTCCAATGCGTCCGCCTTGTTGACCACCAGCCAAGCCCAGCCGCTGCCGAATCGGCCCACGCCTGCCGCTTGCAGTTTTTCTTTGAACTGTTCAAAACCGCCGAAGGTCGAATCAATCGCAGACGCCAGCTTGTCGGATGGCTTTCCTCCGGCATTTGGACCAAGGATTTTCCAGAAGAACGAATGGTTCGCGTGACCTCCAGCATTATTTCGGATCACGCCACGGATTCCTTCCGGAACGGCGCTTAAATTAGCAATCAATTCTTCCACCGGCTTGGCCGCGAGGTCTGGGTGATCCTTCAAGGCGTTGTTGGCAGCTGTGATGTAGGCCTGATGATGCTTGTCGTGATGGATCTCCATCGTCTTTGCATCAATGTGCGGCTCCAAAGCGTCGAATGGATAAGGTAAGGGAGGTAATACGTATGCCATAGGATTGAGAGTATTAAAACGGTTCATAGCGAAGCACTACCACTTGCAGTGCTCGCATGGCTGAACCTAGAGCAGGTAATCACCGGACGTCAAACCAAGCCGCACCCTCAAAGAGAGCGCGGCAGCGCAAACCCGCCTGCCGTTTATCCGCCAGACGGATCCGTTTGATTCGCCCCAAGTCCGCCCTCATTCTTTTCCAGCGTCGGAATGGTTTGGCCGCTTTCCGGATATGCGCCATTACAGGGCGGCACATCCTTTGCGACAGGCGCTTGCTGCTTCCCCTCCTGTTGCTGGCAATCGAGCTGCCGAGGACGATCAAGGCCTCTTTCAATCAACTCGGCTGCGCAAGCGTGCAAGGGCTTGCCAACCGAGTCGCTGTAATGACGGAGGGCGAGAAGCATCTCCTGACTTAATATTATCTGGAGAAAACTCTTTGATTCCTCCTTCAATCTGGCGCGCCGTCTGCGCTGGGCCTCACGAAGTTGGACTCTGCGTTTTTTGCGCTTCTGGGGGGAGAGTTGCGCCATTGGACCTTTGCCATCATATATCTTGGAAAAGCCAAGTCTAGTGCATTCCATTGACAATCCTTCGGTCAAGTCATAAGGAGGAGGTCCCGTGCTGCCGCTGGTATTCTCTTCCATTCTGAGCTCAGATCGGCGCGACGAACTGGAGTCGCTGATGTTTTTCCATCCCGAACAGGGACAACATCAATCCAGCATCAACGCCTCCATTCTCAGTTACGGATTTCCGAAGGTGGTCGAGGAGAGGGGCACTTTGAGAATCGGTATCGAAGCCCTGGAGGTGCAAACGCTTTACGCCTTTGTCGATCGCGGTGCCACCAAAGACCTGGCCGGAGTTCTCGTGTACACAAGAATCCATGACGATACGCTCGTCCTTTTGCACATGGCCGTTCGTCCGGAATTCTGCTATTCGATCGGCTATAAAAACGAACTGGTGCTGGTCCGAATTCTGGCCCAAATGCGTGCGATTGCTAAAAGGATCAGAGGGATTAAGAAACTTTCGATTCTGTATGCGGATAAGGAAATCTCGCGCGCCCTGGTCTGACGGCGTTCGGCATTCAACGTTCGGCGATGTAAGCAAGCCGCCTCGCTTCTTTATAGCCGATGCGGATAGCTAAAAATGCTCGTCCCTTGAACATCGAACGCCGAACGCCGAACGTTGAAGTCGATCGAGGGTTCTTTGAGACCGATCCCTTAACCTGTGCGCGGGCGCTGATCGGATGCGTATTGGTCTGGGGTAAGGCGGGAGGTCGGATCGTGGAAACGGAAGCCTACGCAGAACAGGATGACGAAGCCAGTCACACCTTTCTCCGGCGAGGCACGCGCGATTTTATCAAAAACAATCCAGCAGGAACGCTATACGTTTACCTGAATTATGGCGTTCACTGGCTACTGAATTTCCTGGTCAAGGGCGGCAGTGCGAACGGTTTCGTGCTGATTCGCGCCCTTGAACCGAGTGAGGGCCGCATTCTGATGATGGAACGGCGAGCTACCAGCGAGGATCGCAACCTATGTTCGGGTCCGGGCAAATTGACGCAAGCACTCGGAATCGATCAGGCGTTTCACGGCCGGGACTTTTTCCAGATCGACCAAGCTCGGCTCTTCTGCTGCCCTCAACAGGTAGTCGTCGAGAGCGATCGACGCGTGGGAATCACTAAATCGGCGGAACTGGACTGGCGGTTTTTGATGTCCGGCTCCAGATTTGTCAGCATACCCAAAAGGAAAACCCGCCTCAGAGCCAACTGAGGCGGGTATAAACCTCCTAAGGTCGAGACCTTATTTGGAGTAGCCGGTCGTTGGTGGTGCCGGAGCGGGCGGCGGAGCCGTCTCCTTTTTAGCACACGCAGAAACGCCAAGCGCCGCAGCGGCTAAAGCCACTAAAGTAAAATATTTTCCAATGTTCATCAGTCTCGCCTCCTTTCTTCGCTAGCAGCACATCCGTATTAGGCTGAACACAACTTCGATACAAATGGATTTTGAGAAATTCGTTCGAACGAAGTTTTGTTCAGGATTGTAATTTGAAAAACACCCAATTCACAAAAAGGTTTCGTTTTTTACCCGATGATCTCCACCAGAGTGCCCACTTCGACTTGGCTGAACAAGCGGACCACATCCACATTTCGCATCCGAATACAACCGGCGCTGGCAGGTTGTCCAACCGAGTGCTCGTGGTTCGTCCCATGGATGTAGATGTAACGTTCTCTGGTGCGCGCATTCTCGGCCTCCAGGCCGTCAAGCCACAAAATTCTTGAAGTGATAAGATCCGCATCCTCTGCCCAATCCACCGGGACTTTAACCGGTCTCCGGCCTTTGAAAACCGTTCCGATGGGCATCTCGCCGCCTATCTTTTCATGGATACGAAAGATGCCGGTGGGAGTTTTGCGGCTGCCGTTTTCGAATCCGAGCCCGAATCGCGACGTCGACACCGGTGCCGAAAACACCAGTTCCGTGCCTTTGAGTAAACTGAGCGATTGAGTTCTGCTATCAATGACAATCTTGTCCATCGTTAATAATCCGCCTCCCCAGGGTCGCGAAAAAAATGGGTTTGCAAGCAAAGTGTCCTCGCTTTATGCAGTGCTCAAAAAGCGAAGCGAAGACGCTTTGCCTGCAAAGCCCATTTTGATCGCAACAAAACACATGCTATGGCGGGACGGAACATTAAAGTAATCCTCACTTCATGAGCACTGGATTTCACGTGGCGATCGTTGGAGCTACCGGCGCCGTGGGCGCTGAACTGATCCAACTTCTGGAACAACGAGAGTTTCCTCTGGAAGGGCTCAAATTGCTTGCTTCATCCAAATCTGCGGGGAAGGCCCTCAAATTCAGGGGCGAAGAAATACCGGTCGAAACACTCTCCCACCATTCGTTCAAGGCGGTCGACATCGCACTATTTAGTGCTGGTGCCAGTATTTCGAGGGAATACGCGCGACAGGCCATCGCCGACGGTGCGATTGTGATTGACAACTCTTCTGCTTTTCGCATGGAACCGGAGGTTCCCTTGGTCGTGCCAGAGATCAATTCGTCCGATATCCGCCAACATCGAGGCATTATTTCCAACCCGAACTGTACCACCATCATCGCGCTGATGGCTCTGTATCCGTTGCACGTGACCTTTGGCCTCAAACGCGTCATCGCCGCGAGCTATCAGGCTGTTTCCGGTGCGGGCGCCAAGGCTATCCGAGAGCTCTCCCTTCAGTCCAAGGCTTTTTTTTCGGGGGAACCGGCGGCTCCGGAAGTTTTTCCGCACGCCATCGCCTTTAACGTCATGCCCCAGGTCGATGTCTTTCTCGACAACGGCTACACCAAAGAGGAAGTCAAGTTTGTCAACGAAAGCCGGAAGATTATGCATCATCCGGCTCTGCGCGCGTCAATTACATGTGTGCGCGTGCCGGTTTTCCGGGCGCATTCGGTAGCTCTCAATGCGGAGTTTGAACAGCCAGTCTCAGTGGAGCGCGCTCACGATGTGCTGGCGAAATTTCAAGGGTTGGAGCTTGTGGACGACCCGGGTTCCAAGAGGTATCCCACGCCGCTTCTGGCGGCTGGAAAGAACAACTGCCAAGTGGGGCGAATCCGGGCAGACTCCGCCCTCGACAATGGATTGGCGTTCTGGGTCTGCGGCGATCAATTGTTGAAGGGAGCCGCTTTAAACGCGCTCCAGATCGCTGAAGCCCTCGGAAAATGATGTTTTCGGCCGGTCGGGCTCGCTCGCAAATCCAAGGCTCGATCCCCCAATTAAATTCGTTCTCGAGTCCCCTAGTACTAGTGACCGTCTCCTAAATCCCTTGAGCTTCGTTGGACGGTACACTAGGAACTGGCAGTAGGGGCGAGATATTTTGCTAAAAATTTCTCCATCGCTTCGTAGAACGAAAACCGGTTCTCCTCATTGTGAAAACCGTGCCCTTCGTTTTCCTTCACCATGTATTCTACATCGATACCGTGCTCTCTGAGCGCTTCGACGATCTGATTCGATTCGTTGATGTTAACTCGCGGATCTTTCGCTCCTTGGGCCACGAAAAGCGGCGCCTTGATCCTGTCGGCATTGAGGGCAGGGGAGTTTGCTTCAAAGAGCGTTTTGTCTTTTTCCGGATTACCCACCATTTCATACATCATGTCCAGAAACGGTTTCCAATAGGGAGGCACTGTTTTCATGAAAGTGAAGAGGTTGGAGACCCCCACGTAATCGACCCCCGCCGCGTACAGATCGGGGGTCTTGGTCAGCCCTTCAAGCACGGCATAGCCGCCGTAGCTACCGCCATAAATCGCGACTCTTTTTGGATCAGCGATCCCCTGTTCAATGAGCCACTTCACCCCGTCCGTAATATCGTCCTGCATACTTTGGCCCCATTGCCGGAAACCTGCTTCCCAGAACTTGCGGCCGTAACCGGTCGAACCGCGAAAGTTCATTTGCATAATGGCGAAGCCGCGGTTAGCCAGGAATTGCACTTCGGGATTAAATCCCCATTCATCCCGGGCCCAGGGTCCGCCGTGCGGATTGACGACCACCGGCAGATTTTGCGCCGTTTTGCCTTTCGGCAAGGTGAGATATCCGTGGATAGTGAGGCCGTCACGGGACGTGTATTCGATCGGCTTCATGGCAGCTAACTGATCTTCTTTCAGCCACGGATTTCGCTCCGCAAGTTTCGTTAAGTCCCCCGATTTCAAATCATAGAGATAAAATGCCCCCAAAGACCGGTCCGTAATCGTTCGCACAATGAATGTGTCTTCCTCTCGGTTGGAAGAGACGACATAAACGTCGTAACCGGGTAATTTCGTTTTGAGACTGCCATCAAGCGACTCCGACTTCGGATCGAAAAATTTACGTTCTTCCTTCCATGTCGTGTAAGTCGCAGTGGTGATCACTTTGCGTTTTCTGGAATAGTGAAGTCCGGAAACGTCCACTTCCGGATGTTCGAACAACACGCTGGTCTCTTTCCCGGTTTCAGGGTCGAATTCAACGATCGCGGATTTGTCCCGGCCAATATTCGAAACTCCGTAAAGGGCCTTGTTGTCGAAGGTAAAGAACTGAGGACTGAAACTTTCCTTGAAGTTCGTCGTAATCACGGTCCTCCAGTCATCATGCTCGGTCTTACGGTAGAGCAGGCTTGTATTGACGCCATCGGTCGTGGTAGCCACTCGTATGTTGCCGTCATGATCGGTCGTCCACGACGCTATGTTGCCCGGATTTTCGGCTATCAGCTTCAAATCACCGGTCTCGACATTCAGCCGGTACGCATCGAAAACTTCTTTGTTTCGCTTGTTCAAGCCAACGATCAGATCCGTCGGGTGATCTTCCAGGTCATCAATGATTTCCGCTCTGACGCCCTCAAATGGCGTCAGGTCCCGCGTGCCGGCGCCGTCACTCTGGGTCACATACAGATGAAAGTTTTCGTCTCCCCCATTGTCTTTCACGTATAAAAGATATTTGTCTCCCTTCCAGGAAAAGCCTGGAATATCACGGTCTTTGACCTGAGTAATCTGTTTGGCTTCTCCGCCTGATTTTGGCCTCACGAAGATATTCATCCGGCTGTCGACAGGCTTAAGAAAGCCGATCAACGCGCCGCTGGGGGAGAGTTCATACCCTGTCGTTTCGGGATTGCGAAAAAAATCCCTCAACGGAATAATCTGCGGAAGGCTGTCTTCGGCTGGAGCGGACGAAAGGATAAACATAAGAAAGAGGAAACTGACTGAGATATTCTTCATACGGACTGCCAGAACCTTTAACACCGGGAGACCGGATGACAACTGGTGTCCGTTTCCCCGAATGGCATGCTACTTCGGCGACAGTACCACTGGAATAGGCAGATGAGCTTGGAAACACCCCTCTTTGTCTTTGCTCACGGCGCAGGTGCACCTTCTTCGCATCCGTGGATGCAACGCTGGATCAAAGGACTGGCGACAATCGGGATCGTTACTGCCTTCGATTATCCCTATATCAAAAATGCAAAAAGCCGCCCGGATCCGCTACCGCAACTGGTGAAGTTTCATCGTGAGGTCCTGGGAGAAGCTCGACAAGGACAAAGCGGCCCCGTCGTGTTGATCGGGAAAAGTCTCGGGGCCCGGGTCGCATGTCACGTAGCGTTGGAAGAAACCGTTCGCGCGGTCGTCTGCCTGGGTTACCCACTCTGTGGCGGCGGCGATCCCGCCAAGCTACGAGCGGAGGTCCTCCGTGCCTTAACCACACCAATCCTCTTCGTGCAAGGTACGCGTGACCGGCTCTGCCCATTGCCTGTCCTGGAGAGAGTTCGTGGAGAAATGAGCGCGGTCAATCAACTGCACGTGGTTGAAGGAGGGGACCACTCTCTGCTTGTGACCCACGCTCGCCTCCGGGCCAACGGAGAAACCCAAGAGGAGGTAGATCAGCGCATTCTGGGATCTATTCAGGTTTTTCTTGCGAGTTAATCGAGACCGTCGGCATCGCTTGTTTTCTTCGCGGGGAGGTTGGTAATTAATGCAAATCTTTTGCAAAAACCTGGCTCTGAGCTTCTGTTTGCAGATGCGAATCTAAGAATTCAACGTGCGGTGCAACTGGGCCCCCATGGAGACGGGAGACGGATCGAAGGATTGCTATGACCGCGTGACACGAAGGAACTTGGATGCGTTAGTAGCAGCGTTTCATGGAGGCTCCCGGCAATTCCTATCTCAGTGGCGAGCATCTGAACCTGAGCTGTGGACAGAACCACGTTCTGGAGGACATCTCGCTCCAGTCAATTGGATCGAGTCTGGGCATACTGTAATGAGCTGGTTCACCTTCACCTGGCCAAACTTTTTGTATTCGTTTTTGGCGCTGGCGTTCGAGGGCTTGCCATTTGTCCTTGTCGGCTCGCTGATCTCCGGGGCGATTGCGGCGTTCGTTCCGTCCAGAATGATTACAGGAATCCTGCCGAAGAATGGCTCTCTGGCCACTTTGGCCAGCGGCCTCCTGGGATTATGCTTTCCAGTCTGTGAATGCGGCATCGTCCCGATCGTCCGGCGTCTGATTGATAAAGGGCTGCCGGTTTCATGTGGTGTCACCTTTATGTTGGCGTCTCCGATCGTGAACCCGATCGTCGCGTTTAGCACCTTTGCGGCTTTCAGGGGCCAGGCGCCCTGGCTCAATATGGCCGTTCGCCTTGTTCTTGGCTATGTGGTCGCCGTTTCAGCAGGCTTGATTGTGCGCCGGCTCGATCCGGCGGCCATCCTGCGCACCGGAGCGGTGAAGACTCCGACGCGGAAAAGGCTGGCCTTCAGCGTGAGCCCGCTTCCTGATGCGACGAGCATGGGGATTGAGGCTTCCTTCCTGCAAAACTTGATTGCCGCTGTACGCATGGCTTGTGATGACTTTATCGATACCGCCATCTACTTCATGGTCGGCGCCGCGGTGGCTGCCACGTTTAACACCGCAGTGGATCAACAGATTATTCTTCCGCTGTCGCTTCAACCGACGCTTTCCACCTTCTCCATGATGGTCATGGCGTCCATCCTGACACTCTGCAGCACCTCTGACGCTTTCATTGCCGCGACCTTCGTCAGCTTTCCCATTTTCGCCCGGATGGCGTTCATGGTCTTCGGGCCGATGTTCGATCTGAAACTTTTTTTCCTCTACAGCGTCCTTTTCAAAAAGCGTTTCGTTGTCGGGCTGGGAATTGGACTTTTTCTTTTCATCGGAATAATCTGCAGCCGGCTTCTACTTTATCTGTATGCGTTCCAAGGTTTGTAGTCTTCTCAACGGAATCACC
Organism: Verrucomicrobiota bacterium; assembly: GCA_019235445.1. Classification (GTDB taxonomy): domain Bacteria; phylum Verrucomicrobiota; class Verrucomicrobiia; order Chthoniobacterales; family JAFAMB01; genus JAFAMB01. The sequence goes on from JAFAKL010000212.1 coordinate 9,562, forward strand.
CTGATCGGACTGGGGGTGGTTCTGCTTGATTTCTTTTTTACCGGCCGTCTGGATCGTTACCTTCATCCCCAGTTCCGGCCCTGGACGCTGGTCGGGGGCATCATTTTTTGCCTGGTCGGGATAATTTATGCCTCGGCAAAAGCAACGGCTCAATGTTGCAACGAGGGAGAGTGCGTCCATAAAAATTCCAATAGCCTCGCGCGAAGTGTGCTCGCCTTTGTCGTTTTGTTCGTTCCGCTGGCTGCCGGGGTGGCGCTCTCGAAAGATAGCTACGATCAGCGGGCCGTGTTAAACAGGGGATTTGTGAATGACGTGAGCACCTTGCCGGGGCGCACGTCTGCCCGTGTGGTAAAAAAAGCAAATGACCCGGCTATACCTCCGCAAGCGCTAGGTGCCGATCAAGATGAGCGCGCTTCTGAACCGTTGCCTCAAGACGCAACTCCAACCAGTGGATCGGATCAAGCGAATCCGGCGGTTCCGTCGCCCGACGATGGAAGTTCGCAATACCTGCCCAAAGCTGCTGACGGCAACGTAGCCCTTGAAGTGACGGACCTGCTTTACGCGGAGGCGGAGGACAGCCTGCGGAAGATGTTTTCGGATAAAACCATCGAAGTGGTAGGGCAATACCTTCCGGGCTCCGATCCGAAACAATTCAAGCTGGTGCGGATGTTCATCGTTTGCTGTGCTGCTGATGCGAGGCCGCTCGCGGTGCCGGTCGAAGTTTCCGCGCCAGCCAACGCGGCGGAGATGGGATGGGTAAAGGTCATCGGAAAAGCGACTTACCCCAAAATTGGGGACAGGGTGCATGTCCTTTTCAAAGCCGACGCCGTCGAGGCGACCGATCCCCCGGCGGAGGCGATGCTCTACTAGTCTACGCAGCTGACGATTCGCACCCAGGAACGCGGAACGCACGTTGAACGCCGGCGGCATGCGGC
>JAFAKL010000482.1 GCA_019235445.1 Verrucomicrobiota bacterium
AAAGCCATGTTGACGAGGTCTTCCCGAGTCCAGCGGCCACCTTTGTGAAAATAGACGATGAACGTTTCCGTCAATCCGCCCACGGTGGCACCCATGGCGACGAAACTAAAGGTTAGACCGCCACGCACGTTCCAATCGCTCAGGACATTGAAAAAGGGCCGCGCCGCCGGCAGGTAAAAATACGCGAGAACCAATCCAACCATCAAAACCTCCACGCAAAGCGCCGGCACCAGGTTGGCCCGCGCAGCGCCGAGCCCAAGGCGGAGGCTTCGCGAGACAAGCCCAGACACGCTCACCGGCGGTTGGACGACAGCGATCTTTGGGCATTTGACCCGGGACAGGTGGTGCTGCCCCGGCTCCACGGCGAGTTCGTGTCCCGCCGCCGGTAGCGAGGGGTGTTTGTTCCAGTAAAAGCTAAAGTGGAAGAGCATAAGTAATTCGTGGACCATCAGACTCGCAGGGGAGCCAGGTCTCCAGAAGTAATCACCGGCTGCTTAATTGTTCCCTAGTAAACGATTAACGTTTGTTACCTGCTCAAGTCTCGATTCTACCTACCCAGATGGATCTGCTGGCTGCGGATAACGCCCTCGCAAGTCTTGTCACGTCAGACAGCCGGAAGTTCTCTCTCCGAAATCAGGAATGGCTCGACGCAGGCTGCGGTGCTGGTTGGACGAGCTGCCGCGCGTATTGGACCGTATCAATTTCGTCGACCTTTTTGTCGCGGCGGATCGATTTGATTCGTGGAAATCGTAAAGCCAGCCCGCTCGCATGGCGGTTGCTTGGCTGAACGGAATTAAAAGCGATCTCAAGAACGATTTCAGGCGTTACGCTGCGAAAATGGTGTTCCTCCCTGACCGTCGTTCGCAGGAAGTGCTCCGTCAGTTCTTCGATTTCGTGGTCTCGAAGACCGGAATAAGCCTTTCCGATGGTTAGCAAGGCGCCTGTCTCTTCGTCGCGAACGGCGAAGGTATAGTCACTGAGCAGATGACTGCGTTTACCGTGGCCTAATTCGGCGCCGACAACCACGACATCAAGAGTTGCTAGCTCTTTTTTGAATTTAATCCAGTTGCCGCCACGTCGCCCGGGAGTGTAAAAGCTATCTGCGTCTTTGATCATGAGGCCCTCCTGAAAGTCTAACCTCGCTGCCCGATACGCTTCGTCTATATTCCTGACCGAAGCGATTTTCTGGAGCGGAGAGACTCTAACCCGTTCGGGAAAGATGAACTGATCTAGCATCCGTCGACGCTCCCGCAACGGTTTCTTTAAAAGCGTTTCACCGTTCCATCGCAGCAAATCAAACGCCATATAAACAACTGGAACATCTTCGGCTTGGAAGAAGTCTAGAGTGCGCTTCCTCCCAAGCCGGCGTTGCAGATCAAAGAAGGAAAGTTTTCTCTCGCGGCCGTGGGCGACAATCTCGCCATCCAGAATTAGATCTTCTCGGAATCGGAGTTCAGCCAGCTCCGGAAATTCTCCAGAAATGTTGCGCAAATCACGGCTAAAAATCTCCGTCCGATCAGAGCTGCCGTGAAGCTGAGCACGAATTCCGTCGTACTTCGCTTCGGCAAGAGCGGTCTGCGCCGGGAATTCCGAGGAGACGCGATCCCAGATGGTCGCGGCGGAAGGCTCCGGGATCGCTAGCATCGATCGGACCGGTCGAAAGAGAGTGAGGTTCGCGGCAGACAGTCGATCCGTTTTGGCGAGTTGTGCTGTCTCGCCGATATCTCCGGTCAGCATGTTCACTTCCTTGACTTGTTCAAGGGGGACGGCAAACGCCGCCGCAATGGCATCTTCCAACAAGCCTTCTTTCAAACCGATACGGAGATCTCCGGTCATAATGCGAACGATGTAGCTACCGCACTCGGGACCAACCGTTCGGAGCCAATCAGTGAGGAGCGCGGTTTTCGCCACTGGCCCGACGGTATCCTGCAGAGAAGAAAATCGCTCAGAGACCTCCCGGATCGTCATCTCCCTTTCTCTGGTTCGGCCCAGCAAGACCTCGTAGGCGATACGTCCGGCGTCTCCGTACCCGGCGGAGATGCTACGAAACTGTGCTTCGGTGAGGCCGCTGGCCTGGATGAGCGCTTTGCGCATGACCGCCCAGCCGACTTGCAATGTTTGTCCGTTAGTGCGGGAAAAAGGGTGCCCGGTGAGAAATGTGGCCACCACCGGTAATTCTTCGCTGGTCAGGGAAGCCAGGTAATTGGACAGAATTTCAATTTTCTTCAGCTTGCCAGTCTGGAGTGCAATCCGGTGACAAACTTTGACAAACCCGAAAAAGCCGGACTCCGGTACATTGTTGGTCTCGTGAATGGAGGAAAGAGGCGCGGATGCATCAATTGGAAGTGCAAATTCGAGTTGATTATGCTCCGCAAGACTCCAGGACTCGATCCCTCTTCGCCGGAGGTCTTCCGCAAACTCATGGGCAAAACCATGGACCGTGAAAACCTGCTTCGGTTGGACCAACTCTACGTATTTGATTAATTCTGGATAATCTGCGTGATCGGACAATGGAAAAGCGGCGTCGCATTGGTAGCGATGAATGGTCGCCGGATTGAGCGCCCAGCCAGTCAGGATTGCTGTGCGCCGGTTTTTGATTCGCTGAACCAGCCTGGTCCGATTTGCGTTCGGGGGACAGATGACCACGCTGCCGGCGATTCGACTCTCGTCGTACGGAAGATATCCAGGGAGCGGCCCGTGCAGTTCCTCGTAAATTTTTGTGATTTTGTAAACGCTCGGATGGAGCAGAATGTGAAGGCCGCTTCCGCTGAGCGCCGCCATCATCTCCTGTGCTTTTCCTAACGAATAGCCGAACAGGACCGGCACGAGGTTTTCTTCCAGAGCTTCCAGGCAAAATTTGGTCAGATCGGCGATCACCTGGTCCAAAGGCGGGAATACATATTTTGGCAGTCCGTAGGTAGTCTCCATGATCAGCGTATCGGCATGGAACCATTCAATCGACTCAGCTGATTTGCTCTGACGGAGCTTAAAATCTCCCGTGTAAAGGAGAGTTTCGCCTCCGAATTGGAGGTGGATCTGGGCTGAGCCGAAAATATGCCCTGCCGGCAACAAGGTGACCGAGGCACCGCGAAAATGCATGGGAGCGCGGAATGGCAGTGGGTGTTCCACTCTGCTGCCCGGCAGTCGCACCGCCATCAATTTTGCCGTGGTTTCCGACAGAATCACTTCCCGATGATTTCCGATGTGATCAGCGTGCGCGTGGGAAACGAAAGCGGTGTTTCGTTCTTCCTGCGGGTCCAACCAGAGATCCAGCTCCGGGAGAAATATGCCTCGTTCGAAGCTGACCCTCATCCTGCCAATTGATCCATTTGATAACTAAACCGAAGAAAGCTCGAACGCAAAAGCCGTCGCAGCGTCTGGTCCGTTCAGTGGGCGAAGCCCAGGACCAGTGCCTGGTGGTGGGTAGGAAACCAGCTCTGAAGGAGCGGGTGATCTTGTGGCCTGCATTTGGTGCGCGCTTTCAGCGCTGCCGTTTCCTTTGTTGTTTTTCCTGGGCTCCGCCCACATAAGCGTTAACTTATCGCAGCGGCAGGGAGGTGCCGTGACGCATTTATCCCGGAGGGATTAAAACGAAAGTAGCCTGGCACGAAGTGCCTGGAAAAAAGAAAAAAGAGGCGTCTAGTCCCGTGGGGACGGTTGAGCAAGGTTTTCTCCAAATGTGTCTTTCTCCTTCCTCGGTCTCGGTGGCATCGCAAAGCAAGGGACTAGTGAGCAGATCAACCGTCCCTCCGGGACGGGTCCACTTTTCTCTTGTTTCCAGGCACTTCGTGCCAGGCCGCCTTCGCAGACTACGGCGCGCCTCGACAGCCATAGTAAGAACTGCCTGACGTGCGGTCGCGACGTAGGCCTTGCGGAGTCAAGCTACTTTCGTTTGGTCCCTCCGGGACAGGCTGCGCTCTTTCGTTGTAGGATTTTCCTTAAGTTTAAGTTAGCGCTTAGCGGGTTTTACTCCGGTTTAGGGCCAGTGCCCTCCGGGGTACCTTCTCCGGAGAGTCACCTAGGCCTGAAAGTCGTCTTCGAAATGTCCAAACTCCAGTCCCAGGCCTGAAGGCCTGGGCTGACAAATCCTTGGTGATTTGTCAGCGATGCAGAACTGTTGTACCGGTTAGGGTACCCCCATTTTACACGCGATGGCTGAAAACGTTTCGAGTTCGGCTTGGACAGCCCTACGAAACCGCATTTTTCGAAATATCTGGATTGCATCCGTTGTTTCCGGGACGTGCGCTTCGGCACATGGTACGGCGGCGATCTGGGTGGCCAATCAGCTCAGCCATTCGAGCCTGCTCTTATCCCTTATGTCGACATTTAGTTCCCTCCCGTTCTTCCTATTTACTCTTCCTGCCGGTGCTCTCGCCGACATGGTGAACCGCGCAAAAATAGTAAGAATCATGCACATCTGGCTAG
>JAFAKL010000336.1 GCA_019235445.1 Verrucomicrobiota bacterium
GCACTGAAGGTGCGCGATCTGCAGTTTGGACATCTCCAACGTCTTAGAACGGCGCCCGAAGGCGCCAAACAGCCATAGCCTAGCCTGGGGCACGGCCCCAGAAGGTGCCGTGACGCATTTATCCCGGAGGGATTAAACGAGGGTAGCCTGGCACGAAGTGCCTGGAAAAAAGCAAAAAGACGCGTCTAGTCCCGTAGGGACGGTTGATCAAGGTTTGCTCCAAATGTGTCATTCTCCTTTCCTCGAAAAATATCTCTGGGACTAGTACTAGTGAGCACATCAACCGTCCCTCCGGGACGAGTCCACTTTTCTCTTGTTTCCAGGCACTTTGTGCCAGGCTACTTTCGTTTGGTCCCTCCGGGACAGGATACGCTCTTTCGTTGCAAGATTTTCGTTAAGTTAAGTTAGCGCATAGGGGGTTTCACTCCGGTGCAGGGCCAGCAGTGCCCCTTCGGGGTATCTTCTCCGGAGAGGCAGTTAGGCCGGAAAATGGTCTTCGAAGTATCCAAACTGCAGACACGCGCTGAAAGCGCGTGAACTCGCGCACTGAAGGTGCGCCATGATCAGGCCACTCGAACTTTGACCAGTCCGACGTTCAGACAGGACAGGCTGGAAGCCTGCCGCGATGCTACATTGCGCCGCAACATGTCACGTTTGTAACCTTCGAGAAAGCTCTCCTTCACCCTGAAGCCCGTCATTGACTAACGGGGAACATAATATGATCACAAACTACTTAGAAAACTCAGGAGCATTGAATCCTGGAAAGGTAAGTGAGGAGCTTTGGCAGGCAGTCATCGAGGCTGCTCGCCCTTCGGAACTCGGTCCCCGTTGTGCCCGCTTCCTTAGGGCGTGGAACAGATTAGCGGCAGAACGAATGGAAACGGAAGATCGGCTGACGCCCGAGGATTTGTCGACTGCTAAGAAGAACTTGAGACTCTTCATTCAACTCATGAAGACCGAGGCCGTCTTTTTAGGGCATACCGAACGTCTGGACCAGGATTGCTTCCATGCGGCGCATCGCAGACTCCAGCGGCGTTCGCTCCTGACCCAGTTCACGCTTTGGCCGTTTTGGCCTTAGGGGCGTGATAGTTGGCGTTCCATGCATCTCAAATTAGGGTTGCCGGGCGGGAAAGAAAAAGGTTTGGTACCCAATCTATGCCGCCCGAATCCAGCAGACCAGGGTTAGCAATCGTCCCAGGGAGCGAACGCAGAAGATATCGGGAGGGCCGGATTATCGGCCCGTGCGACGATAATCAACCTGTCCGTGTAACCATCACGGTTCGGCGCAAGAACGCTCAGGAATTCGAAGATCTGGTCCGCCATTTCGAACATGAACAAGCTTCTGCCCCGGTTGAGCCGTTGGATCCCGAGGAGTTCGCACAGCGTTTTGGCGCCGATCCAGCCGACATTCAATCAGTCGCCGATTTTGCTCGTCAGGCGGATTTGCAAATCGAGGAAACCGATATCGCACGGCGAGTCGTGGTTCTCCTTGGGACCGTCAGGAAGATGAACAAGGCCTTTGCAGTGGAGCTGCAAAATTGCCAAGAAGGCGATCGCACGTTTCGCGTTCGAGAAGGGAGCATTTTTGTGCCGGAGACGCTCGCTGGGATAGTGACAGGGGTATTCGGTTTGGACGAGCGTCCGCAGGCACGACCCCATTTTCGTTTGCAGTTCGCGAATGCCCAAAGCGTATCCTATAGCCCCACTGAGGTGGCGAATCTCTATCAGTTTCCGCCGAACACCACTGGCGCTGGTGAAACGGTCGGCATCATCGAACTCGGCGGAGGGTTTGAAACTTCTGATCTCGCCAGTTTTTTCCAGAGCCTTGGCATCGCGACGCCGCCCCAGGTTACCGCGGTCTCCGTCGATGGTGCAGAGAACGTTCCGGGCGGCGATCCGACCGGCGCCGATGGCGAAGTCGAATTGGATATTGAAGTGGTTGGGTCAGTCGCTCCAGGAGCGGCGCAAAAAGTCTTCTTTGCCCCGAACACCGATCAGGGCTTCCTGGACGCAGTCAGCACTGCCATTCAGGACACGGACGTCTCGATTATTTCTGTCAGCTGGGGCCAGGCGGAATCCGAGTACACTGCCCAGGCGCTCAGTTCGTTTAATCAGATATTCCAGGACGCGGTCACTCTTGGAAAAACGGTTTTTGTCGCCTCAGGCGACAATGGATCTTCGGATGGCGCGAGCGATGGCAGAATCACGTCGATTTTCCCGCTTCGGACCCGTATGTCGTCGGCTGCGGTGGCACCACTCTGGAGGCCACTGATTCTACCATCACCTCGGAGACAGTCTGGAATGAGGAAGCAGAGGGACTCGGTGCGACGGGCGGCGGAGTAAGTGACGCTTTTCCGCTTCCGTCTTATCAGGCAAACGCAAATGTGCCAGCACCACAGAATCCGAACGGGGGGCGCGGCGTGCCGGACGTGGCGGGCGATGCGGATCCGGATACCGGCTACAATGTTCTCATCGATGGTGTCAACCAGGTGATTGGCGGAACGAGCGCCGTCGCGCCACTCTACGCTGGTCTGTTTGCACGGATCAATGAAGCGCTTCGGGCTCAAGGCTTGCCACGGGTCGGTTTCGCTAATCCACAGCTTTATCAATTTCCCAATGCTTTTAACGATATTACGACTGGTAATAACGGGGCATTCCAAGCGGGACCAGGATGGGACCCCACCACCGGACTCGGCAGTCCAAAGGGCAATTCGCTTCTGGCCGACCTGTCCCAGGCTGCAAATTCCGGTCAGGCGTGAAGCCCGCAGTTCCCGCGCCGCAGCGGTCCCGGAGCCCGTCGCCCGGAACGCGGCCATGACCGGAACCGACCCGGGCACATACTCGTGCGAACGACCGGGCATGAGCGCGTTCGTGCTCGAGGACAGCGTCGTCTACCACACCTATTCCACCTGTGCGCGCGGACTGGACGGCCTCTGGGGCATGTACCAGTGGCTCGACCGCGCGCCGCGAGGGCGAAACGAGGCGCGCGGCCCCGACGACCCGCTCAACTGGTTTCGCCGCCACGACGAGTACGGCGGCGGGTAGGGACGCGAGCGTCGCGGCGAACGGTGGCGGAGCGACCGGACCTGGGAAGCTGAGCCGGCTGA
>JAFAKL010000345.1 GCA_019235445.1 Verrucomicrobiota bacterium
AGGCACCCGCAACCAATGAGAACCCACACTATGCGAAGTGTTCCACCATCGCTCGATCGTCCCGGGTCACCAGAGCGCTTCACCGCAAGCAAATAAAGTTCCAGCAAAAGAACTGCCCACGCCAGGATATGCGTGATCCAGAAAATCATGGCTTTCTACCGAAATAGACTTGTCATTCTGCACCCTCTGACTCCTGAATTCTGTCAAAGTTGCATCGAGGCTTCGATGCATCGAAGAGTTCATCTCGAAAGGAACATTATGGAATACGTCCCGCTTGGAAACACTGGATTGAAGGTATCACGCATTTGTCTTGGCTGCATGAGCTACGGCTCGTCAAAATGGCGCGATTGGGTTTTGGAAGAGTCGGAATCGATCCCGTTTTTTCGTCAGGCAATCGAGGCAGGGATTAACTTTTTTGATACCGCGGACATGTACTCCGCCGGTGCGAGCGAGGAAGTCACTGGACGGGCTTTGAAAAAGCTCGGCGCTAAACGCGAGCAGGTAGTGGTCGCTACAAAAGTTTACAATCCGATGGGCGAGACTAAGAACGAGCGAGGCACCTCAAAAAAGCACATTCGGCACGCAATCGACGCCAGTTTGAAACGCCTGGACCTTGACTACGTCGATCTTTATCAGATTCATCGATACGATTCGACCACACCGATGGAGGAAACTCTGGAGGCCTTGACAGATGTTATCAACCAGGGAAAAGCCCTCTATATCGGCGCCTCAAGCATGTACGCATGGCAGTTCGCCAAATTTTTGCATCTCGCCAATCAACAGGGTTACGCTCGGTTCGTTTCCATGCAGAATCACTACAACCTGGTCTACAGGGAAGAAGAGCGCGAAATGAATCCGCTTTGCCGGGCCGAAGGAGTCGGATTAATTCCGTGGAGTCCGCTAGCTCGTGGGTTCCTGGCCGGAAACCGGAGGCCGGAGGATAAGGGCGAAACGATCCGCGCGAAGTCCGACGAATTCGCTCACGGTCTTTACTACAAAGAGGACGATTTCCAGGTCGTCGAAAAGGTGACTGAATTAGCAAAAAAGCGTAGTGTTCCAAATGCCCAGATAGCCCTCGCGTGGGTCCTTCATCAACCCGGGGTAACCGCTCCCATCATTGGCGCAACAAAAACCCGCCATATTGAGGACGCAGTAAAAGCCGCGGAGCTTAAGCTGACTTCCGACGAAATTGCTACCCTCGAAGCACCCTACAAACCGCATCCGATCCTGGGCCATTCATATTAGTACTGGTGCACAGTGCTACTTTTCCACCACTCTGCAGCCGGGAATCTCACGCAGCAAACGTTCCGGTCCCGGCGGCGAATAAACGACAATGAGCTGCAGCGTTTCTGTTCCGGTATTCACCGTGGAGTGGTAGACGTCCGCTGGAACATAAATGCTTGAACCGGGTCCGACCTTGACTGGAGGCTGATCGTCGATCATCTGCTCGCCTTGTCCCGAGACAACGTAAATGATCTCTTCTGAGCCGGGGTGATTATGCCGCGCATGACCCTCCCCCTGCGCGAGTTCGACAACCCCAAAACTGAAGCGCTTTGCTCCGGTAACGGCAGGCTCGCTCAGGAAGTGGATTTTGCCCCAGTGAAATTCCAGACGATCGACATCTTCTGTGGTGGTGATAACGCCAGATCCGGGTTTTTGCATAGAGACAATAGTACTTTCGTTACTCAAAAAAATCGGCGAAGGCAAACGAATTCGCCACCGGGACAAAGAAGAGATAAACCACAGATTGCTGAAGCTAAGCTTGGGAGTCGGCGCCGCGGTAAAGATAGACCACGCTGATTTCGAGCCTTTAGCAATCTGTGAAATCTGCGTAATTTGTGGTTTGTCTCTTCTGTGTCCCGTTTAGGAGACGGTGCACTAAATTTCTCCCACCCGAATGCAGGCGGCGAGCCGGTTTGGCTCCTTCTCTTCCAATCCCGGGCGAACCGCTTTGCATGCGTCGACGGCGTACGGACAACGCGGATGAAACGTGCACCCGCGCGGAGGATTCGTGGGCGACGGCGGATCGCCTTCCAGAATGATACGCTGGCGGGCCCGCTCCACCCATGGGTCTGGCACAGGGACGGCCGAGATGAGCGCTCGCGTGTAGGGATGTAGCGGCCTGTCCACCACAGCCGCCGCCGGCCCCAATTCCACCAGACGACCCAGGTACATCACCGCAATCCGGTCGGAGATATATTTTACCACCGAAATATCGTGGGAGATGAAAATCATCGTCAGCTCCCGCTCGCGGCACAGCCCCAGGATCAAGTTCAGGATCTGGGACTGAATTGAGACATCCAAAGCCGAGACCGGCTCATCTGCGATAATCAGCTTCGGCTCAGGCGCCAAGGCTCGGGCAATAGCGATCCGTTGGCGTTGGCCGCCGGAAAATTCGTGAGGGTATCGACGCATTTGATTCGGCGGCAAGCCAACGGTGCTCATCAACTGAGCCACCTTGGAGAGGAGTAAATCGCCGGTCAATTTTTGCCTCGTCCGGATCGCTTCAGCCAACATGTCGTAGACCGTCATCCGGGGATTAAGCGAGGCGTACGGATCCTGAAAGATCATCTGAAAATTCGTCCGCTCCGCCCGGACGCTCCGTTTGCTGATCTTCGAAAGGTCTCGACCTTGCAAAACGACCGCTCCTTCTGTGGTCTTTATGAGCTGCATGATTGTGCGAGCCAAGGTTGACTTGCCACAGCCCGACTCGCCTACCAGACCGAGGATCTCCCCCTTGCCAAGCCGGAAACTAATACCGTCGACCGCTTTGACCCATCCAACCTGGCAGCGAAAAATTATCCCCTTATAAATAGGAAAATATTTTTTGAGGTTATCGACCGCGAGAAAGGCGCTCATACCGCCGGAGCAGTCTCCTTGAGGCGCACTGCGGAAATCTCGCCACGCTGAAAGCGCAGGCAAGCCGTTCGGTGGTTTGGAACCATCTCCGCCAGCGAGGGGGTTTCCTCTCGGCAAGCATTGGTCGCATAGGCGCAACGAGGGGCAAACGAACATCCAGGAAAATCCATCGAGAGATCGGGGGGCAGCCCGGGGATGGTGAACAAGAGATCTCCTTTTTTGTGCAACGCCGGGATCGATTGCTGAAGCGCCGCATTATAGGGGTGCATCGGACGACCGAAGATGTCCTCCGTTGACGCCGTCTCGACGATCCGCCCGGCGTACATCACGTTGACGTCTTTGCAGAAGGAGGCCACGACGCCGAGGTCGTGCGTGATGAGTATCACCGCGGTCCCTAAATCTTTCTGGCGCTGCTTGATCAATTCAAGAATTTGGGCCTGGACAGTGACATCCAGAGCGGTGGTTGGCTCATCGGCGATCAGGATTTGCGGCCGGCTTATCAAAGCCATAGCGATCATGACACGTTGACGCATGCCTCCGGAAAACTGGTGAGGATAAAGATGGATCCGGCTCGACGCGTCCTGAATGCCAACTTCTTCCAGACTGGCAATCCCCTTGGCCAGAGCTTCGGAGCCGGTTATTTTTTCGTGCACGAGTAACGGTTCGATAATTTGATCGGAGATCCGCATGTACGGGTTAAGCGACGTCATCGGATCCTGGAAAATCATCGAGATTTTTTTACCACGAATCCCGCGTAACTGCTTTTCGGGGCAATTAAGCAAATCTAGACCGTCAAAAACCGCACGACCTGAGACAATCTTTCCGGGAGGTTTAGGGATAAGGCCGAGAATAGAATAACACGTCACCGATTTTCCGGAACCCGATTCGCCCACGATTCCGAGCGTCTCGCCTTCCTGCAGGGAAAGTGAAACACCGTTTACCGCGCGTATCACCCCGGCGCGCGTATAAAAGTATGTCCGGAGATTTTCTACTTCGAGCAGAGACATTCTTATTCTAGCTTCAGGAGTCAGGACTTACCAGATGCGCCTGATCGTCGGTTCGTATTTTGATCATTCTCATGCATTTAGTCCTGAACTTTGTCTTCCTCCTGAAACCTGACTCCT
>JAFAKL010000119.1 GCA_019235445.1 Verrucomicrobiota bacterium
GCGCGGAACATGGCCAGATTGATTTTTTTTTGGCGTTGCCGATTGAACAGCAGCAGGGATCGCTTCACGCTGCAGTTGCAGGCGGAAGATTGCGAAGGCGCCGGCCCTCCTGCTCCGCTCGTTCTTCGTCTTTCGGATATTTGATGCGCGTGTGCAGCATGTTCTGAAGGGTGAACCGGAAAGTTTCTGCGATAATTTTTAATTCCTTCAAGGTGAGGTCACACTCGTCTAACTGGCCCTCCGCAATCCGCCGGTTGATGATGTCACTTACGAGCTGCTCAATCTTCTGCGGAGTCGGTTTCTCGAGGCTTCGGGAGGCGCTCTCGACCGCATCCGCCAGGCTGATGATGCCACTCTCCCGAAATTGCGGCTTCGGGCCGCTGTAGCGAAAACTTTCTTCCCGTACATCCGGGATATCCTCCTCCCGAATGTTCATGATCTTCCCGCCCTCGCGGGCGTCCTGCTGCTGTTGGATTGCCCTTTTGTAAAAATAAGCGACCAGTGACGTTCCGTGATGTTGCTGAATGACATCAATGACGCGCTGGTTAAGCCCGTACTTTAAAGCGAGATCCACTCCTTCTTTGACGTGAGAAATAATGATCAGAGCGCTCATTGTCGGCGCAAGATCGTCGTGCGGATTGTCATCCCCAACTATGTTCTCTGAGAAGTAGTTGGGCTTGACCAGCTTCCCGATGTCATGAAAATACGCGCACGCCCGGCACATCGTGCCGTTTGCTCCTACTTTGTTCGCCGCTACTTCGGCCAGGTCGGCCACCACGTCGCTGTGATGCCAAGTCCCTGGAGCTTCAAGGCTGAGTCGGAGCAGCAGAGGATGATTGCGGTCCGCCATTTCGAGCCACGACATGTCGGTGGTAATCCTGAACGCCGCTTCAAGCATCGGCAGCGCACCGCTGACCACCATGGCCGTGACAACGCCGGTGAGGATCGCGGCTGTCGATTGCTTCAGAAACATGCTCACGTCCATGTCGTTTAAACGAAGCCACGGGATGGTGATAATTCCGAAGGAGACAGCTAAAATCCAGGTCGCCAATCCCACATAAACTCCGGCTCGCAACAGTCTGCTCCGGCGACGCACCTGGATCGTCACGAAAACGGAGATGAATCCGCTGATCAGGCTCATCACAAGAAGGACGGCATCTACGCCACGAAAAAGGATTGCAGTCCAGAGACTGACAAAAATTGCACCGTAAATGCCGCGATTCTTGCCCAGCAAAACCGATAACACGAGCGGCGCAAACGCAAACGGAATCAAGAGCACACCAAACTCCGGCGGCAACCCGCCCTGGCTCTGGGTCGAGAATACCATAACCAGCTTCGCCACGCACAAGTGGAAAAGCATCACCCCAAAGACCAACGCCACCCGTGAATTCTTTTGAAAGGTCTCCGGATGATTGATCCAGAGCTGGGCAACCGCAGTCAGGAATATCAGCAGCCCGATCAAAAAGTATTTCGCAGGGTCAGGATGTTCTCCCGAGAAAATCAGCAGCGCCAGAACCAGCACAAAGACCCCAAAGATACCCGCTTTCACCCAAGGCTCCGATTCCAGCTTTCGCATCCACTCTTTCGGAGTGGATTTCCGCCGGGTCTTTGGACAGGCCAGCCCTTTCTTGATTAACTTTTTGCGGTGTGAAGATCCAAACATGCCTTGAGTGCCTCCAGCCTACCCCTTGCTGGTCTCTCCCGGCTCTTCCCGGTAAACCTTGTACGCACGGATAATGGATTGGACAAGCAGGTGCCGCACCACGTCGCGCTCTGAAAACCGCGTAAAGTGAATCCCGGGAACATCCGCCAGCGCGTGCATGGCCTCGATTAGACCGGAAGCCTTCTTCGGCAGAAGATCAATCTGGGTTTGATCCCCGGTCACCACGCATTTTGAGTCCGCCCCTAGTCGGGTCAGAAACATGAACATCTGTTCGGTGGTCGTGTTTTGGGCTTCGTCCAGAATCACGAAAGCATGATTCAAAGTCCTTCCCCGCATATATGCTAGTGGCGCAATCTCTATTACCCCTCGATCCATGTACCTCTGAATCTCCTCAGACTCGAGCATATCATACAGCGCATCATAGAGGGGACGCAAATACGGGAAAATCTTTTCCTGGAGATCACCTGGTAAAAAGCCCAAGGCTTCTCCCGCCTCCACAGCTGGGCGCGTTAGGATAACTCTCTTTACCCGCTCTTTCCGGAGTGCATCGACGCCCATTGCCATCGCCAGATACGTTTTTCCAGTCCCTGCTGGACCTATGCCAAACACGATATCGAACTTCTGGATTGCCTGAACGTAGTTTAGCTGCTGCTCGCTTTTGGGGATAATCGGAGCGCGACGAGTCGGTGTGAGCACCTTGTGGCCCGCTAATTGCCCTAACGGCTGACGGCTCCCTTCGGTAACCGAATCCAGCGCGTACTGAAACTCGTGCCGTCGAATCTGAATCCCATGCTGCCGCGCCTCTTCGAGCTGATCAAATACTCGCCGCGTCTTTTCGATATTTGGCCGCTCCCCTTCCACACGCAGCCACCCGTCTCGCGTAGTCACTTTTACCGCCAATTTTTCCTCCAGCGTTTGCAATAGCTTGAAATCGTTGGCGTACAGATTCTGGAGCGTCCGTGCATTGTCGAACTGAAGCGTCTCGGATTCTACCATCAAGCCTGGAATTGCAAGGCCTTACGCATTAGCTCAAAGGCGCAAATAAGCAAAGAAGGTTTTCGGAACCTTGGGAAGATGGAGCGGCTGGCGCGAGAAGTTATGCATTGTGCAGCGGGCAATCGCTCATTTATACCCGTAAACCATTGCCCAAGTCGTCCGTTCTTTCGGCGAAGCCGTTACCTCCACAATGATATAGAAGGTACCCGTGGCAAGGGGCAGAATGCGCGCGGCTGCGAATCGGCCACTCTGCCAGGAATCACTTTCGGCGAGTTTCCCTCTGCTGTCATACAAATGGATGGCCACTCTGGCGTTCTCTAAGTCCGTAGCCATGCAAAACCAGTAATCGTTGCCCCTGAAAAGCGTATGCGGGATTGCTTTTTGTTCTCTGAGCCCGAGGTCGCCGCCCCACTGGTCATCGCGAACGATGTACCCCTGTTTGGTGTATTGATCCAAGGCGAACAGCGCGCTCGTAATCGCGTCGTCGATCGTGGCTTGCGCCGGCCGGAGGATCGCCCAAAACCCCAAGAGGATGAAAAATCGTCTCACAAAGTTCGTTTGCTAAGCGCGAGAGTTAATCGCCCTCACCATCTGCCCGGTAATTACGTTGATTCTTCTGACCGAATCCGGCGTGACCCTTTGATTGATGAGAGGAGAGATTTCATCCAGCCCCTTTTGCATCCGATTCACCAGAGGCTTGTTTCGCATGCGGGGCGGCATCCCGGCGAGGCGTTCCTGAAAGTACCTCAGCAAATCCGGTTGGTTCAATAAATCCGCTCCGTCCGAGGAGTAGCTTTTTTGCACGACGGCGGTTAAAACCTCCGTGCCACGGAGCCACCCGCCAAGGCTGACCAGATGCGCCAATTGCGCGTCCTTGAGCTTGATCATGGCGTTCTTCACGTCTGTCAGCGCGCCATCCAACTCTCGCCGAACGCCAATCCAATCTCCGGCATCGGCTTTTGTCACGATCGAGTTTGTGCGGGTCAAAACGGTCGATTCCACACCAATCGCTCTGGCCAGTTCCAGCACGTCACGGCCAATCTGCTTTACCCGCGCTTTGTCGGCCGCCTCCACGGCGACAAAACCTTCCGCGATCACAGAACCAAGCAAGAGAGCGATTTGCTCCCGTTCTCCACGAGTCCTCACGACCGGTTCTCGCAATTGCTCCTGCCAATTGGGAGTTCCCAATTTGTCCAGCACGTTAAATACCTCGCTCGGCAGGGGAACGACAATATCGTCGAGTTGCGTCGCTGGAAATTTGGAAAGATCGATGTGATTTGGTGGCGCTTCGCCAGGACCGGGTATCGCCAGGAGAAAATAGGTCGCGGCGAAAACGGTTTTACCCAGATTCCTAATCATTCAGGCATTCTCCCTTTTCTGCGCAGGTCTCAACCCCAGCGACCAACGATTCATTCCCAAATTTCTACTTTCTGGTTTTTAAGTTTCACAAGCGCATAAGCTTAGAAGGAAATTTTTCTTTGAGCAAACCTAGTTTGTGAATATGCCTTGAGAGATCATGAAGCTGGAGCGGGCCAAGGAACTTCTGCGAAAATTTCCAGATAAACGCGTTCTGGTGATCGGTGATCTGATGCTCGACGAGTTCGTCTGGGGCAGGGTGTCCAGAATTTCGCCGGAGGCACCGGTACCTGTGGTGGAAGTGATCCGGGAATCGTATTATCCCGGAGGCGCGGCAAACGTCGCCCGAAATGTCAGAGAGTTCACTCCCTCGGTATTCGTGATGGGTTTGATCGGCGAAGATAGCTACGCCCGCAAATTACGGGAGCTTCTCGGTGAAAACGGGATTAGTCTGGAAGGAGTTCAGAATGACCCGTCTTTTCAGACCATTGTGAAGACCAGAATTATCGCGCGGCAGCAACAGGTGGTTCGGGTCGACCGCGAAAGACCGCAACCTCTCAGCGACGAAGCTCAGGCGCGTTGTGTAGAGAAAGTGCGTGAACTGCTTCCTGAACTGGATGCCGTCATCTTCGAAGATTATGGGAAAGGGCTTTTGCAACAAAACTTTGTTGATAACGTGGCTGCTTTGACGAAAGGAGCCGGCAAATTGATCACCGCCGATCCTAACCCGCATAATCGACTGGTCTGGCGTGGAATCACCGCGGTGAAACCGAATCGCAGCGAAGCGTTCGCCGCCGCAAATGAACCATGGCGAGAGCCGGAGCCCGATCCGCTACATGATCCTCAGCTGCTGTCGGTCGGAGCCGAATTACTTCAAAGGTGGCGGCCCGAGATGCTTCTTGTGACGCTCGGAGAACAAGGGATGATTCTTTTCGACCAGCTCAATCCCCCCTTTCACATTCCGTCCCGGGCTCGTGAAGTCTATGATCTCTCGGGGGCGGGCGATACAGCCATCGGCCTTTTTACTCTCGCGCTGGCTTCCGGCGCCTCGGGAATCGAAGCCGCGGAGATATCCAACCACGCGAGCAGCGTGGTGGTCGGAAAATTAGGCACCGCGACCCTGACCCCGGATGAGCTGCTCGAAAGTTTTCACCAGAGAAATGGATAGGGGGAAAGCAGCGGGACAGAAAGCGATTTTTCTGGATCGGGACGGAACCCTGATGCGAGACGTCGGATATTGTTGTAAACCTGCGGAGGTGCAACTTCTGGAAGGAGTGGGCAGACTGCTTCCGGAGCTTAAAAAGGCCGGCTATAAGATCGTCATCGTGACCAATCAGAGTGGCATCGGCCGGGGATACTTTACGGAAGAAGATTTCTGGTCCGTGCAACGGGAACTCGAGAAGCAGCTCGGCGCCGGCGTGATCGATGCTACTTATTTCTGTGCCGATACCCCAACCAACGAGACGGAACGGAGAAAGCCGAATCCTGGAATGCTGCTGGAAGCGGCCAGAGAATTGAGCCTTGACCTCGAGCAGAGCTACATGGTCGGCGATAAAGTGTCCGATACCCAGGCAGGGATTCGGGCCGGGGTGAAGGCGACGATTCTATTTGGCGCAGCGGCCGCCGAGGGCACGATGGAATCCGGCGCCGCATTAGTGGCCAAAGATTTTCAAGAGGTGGTGGCGTTCATCCTGGGAGGTTAATCCAGGCATCCGGGGAAACGTACGGTCATGCCAATGAGCAAAGTAGTCGGCATTATCCCGGCCCGGTGGGCGTCCAGCCGGTTCCCTGGAAAGGCGCTTCACGGTGTTGCCGGCAAGCCGCTGATCCGGCACGTCTGGGAGCGTTCCGTTGAAGCAGGTTGCTTTGATCAGATTGTCATTGCCACGGACGATATGCGGATCGCCGAAGTGGGTTTTAATTTCGGCGCCGAAGTCGCCCTGACGGCGGCAGATCACCCGAGTGGGACAGATCGCATCGCGGAAGTTGCCAGAAAGCTGAAAAAAGCTTCTCTCATTCTGAACATCCAGGGTGACGAGCCTCTGGTGGATCCACTTTTATTGCGGCAGCTCGTGCGAGAATTGCGAGACAACCCGAGTCTCCCGATCGTCACTGCGGCAACCCCCATTTCGCTCCAGGAATCACACCGCGAACACGTGGTCAAGGTAGTCCTGGATCGGGAAGGGGATGCTCTTTATTTCTCCCGCAGTAGTATTCCGTTCCGGAGGGGAGTCAGCCAGGTCCAAACCTACAAACATCTCGGCATTTATGGTTACCGCCGGAAAGCGCTGCTGGCCTTTGTCAGGTGGTCTCCAGGCGCTTTGGAACAAGCCGAACGGCTCGAACAGTTGCGCGCTTTGGAAAATGGCCTGAAGATTCGCGTCGTTATTTCTGAAAAAAACTCCATCGGGGTTGACACTCCCGAGGACGCAACCGAGGTCGAACGGTTAATTTTGAGCAGGAGAAACGGATGAAGTACATCTTTGTGACCGGAGGAGTGGTTAGTTCGCTCGGCAAAGGCCTGGCGGCGGCGGCGCTCGGAACATTGCTCGAACACCGGGGACTGCGGGTGATCATGCAAAAGTTTGATCCGTATCTTAACGTCGATCCCGGAACGATGAGCCCTTTTCAACATGGTGAAGTCTACGTCTTGAATGACGGGGCAGAAACCGATTTGGATCTCGGCCACTACGAACGGTTCACCAACTGTGTGCTTTCCCGGGCAAACAACGTCACCAGCGGACAGGTATACGAGACTGTTCTGGCCAAGGAACGTCGGGGCGATTACCTGGGCAAAACCGTCCAGGTCATTCCCCATGTCACGGATGAGATCAAAGGCCGCATCCAGCGACTGGCTAAGGAACCAAGCGGCGATGTCATTATCACTGAAATCGGGGGAACCACAGGCGATATTGAGGGATTGCCGTTCCTGGAGGCAATTCGGCAATTTCAACTCGAGGTGGGCCCGGAGAACGTCGTCATCATGCATGTGACGTTGGTTCCTTTCATTAAGGCGGCCGGCGAGCTGAAAACCAAACCCTCGCAACAAAGCATCGCCAAGCTTCGAGAAATTGGCCTGCAACCCCACGTGTTGCTATGCCGAACCGAAAAGCCGCTGGTTCTGGAGGTCCGACAAAAGCTGGCCCTGTTTTGTAACGTCCCGCTTCACGCCGTCGTCGAGGTGCGCGATGTTGATCACACTATTTACGAGCTTCCGCTCACCCTCCAGGACGAGAAACTGGACGACACGGTCTGCCGTCTGCTCCGGCTTGAGACACCTTCCGCACAAATGACCGAGTGGCGCAGATTTGTCCAACGGGTGGTGACTCCCAGGAAAAATCTCAAAGTTGCCGTGGTCGGAAAATACATCGGCCTGCAAGACGCTTACAAGAGCATCTACGAGTCGCTGACGCATGCCGGCGCAGCGAACGACTGCGGCATCGAGATTCTGAGGATCGATGCGGAGGACATGGAACAATCCGAGCCGGGAAATACTCTCGGAACAGTGGCCGGCATTATCGTCCCCGGAGGATTTGGCGATCGTGGTGTGGAGGGCAAAATCGCAGCTTGCAAATACGCGCGGGAGAAACGGCTGCCCTACCTTGGTCTCTGTCTCGGAATGCAGGTGGCCACGATTGAGTTCGCGCGCAATGTCTGTGGATTCAAGGGCGCCAACAGCACCGAGTTCGAAGAACACACTCCCCACCCGGTCATCTGCTTGCTCGACGACCAGAAGGAGGTCAGGATGAAAGGCGCCTCCATGCGCTTGGGCAGCTGGCCCACTGATATTGTGCCCGGAACTCTGGCCGAGAAGCTGTACGGCAAGCTACAAATCATCGAACGGCACCGTCACCGATACGAATTCAACATGAAATACAAAGAGAGGATGGAAGAGAAAGGGTTCGTGGTTTGCGGAACTTCGCCCGACGCCAAGCTGGTCGAATTAATTCAGTTGCGAGATCACCCTTGGTTTGTGGCATGCCAATATCATCCGGAGTTTCTCTCAAAGCCCAATGCGCCGCACCCGTTGTTCCGCGGATTTATAGCGGCCTGTCTGGCCAGCTCAGAGTAGGCCTCTGCGTTCCGCGTACAATGGCATTCGAGATGCCAATGCTTTGGCCACGCGTCGGCGATGAAGAGGCGAGGCGAGGACGCCTCGCCTACAATTCCATCGTTCTTAAATCGCCGTCGTCCTCATCCTGGTCGCTTGCGGGATGGAGTCGCTGGCGGGACACTCTGTCTCGGTTTGAATGAGACTCTTTTTCCTTCCACGTGTGCAGCGCGTTGGCGAAAGAATTCACGCAATTCCGGCGTGTGGTAGCCCCAGGGCTCCGGATTCAGCTCGAAATAGATCTCGCCCGACTCGGAGAGAATATTCTTTTCGAGGTCATCAAGAAAATATTCCCATTCCTTTGGTCCCCAGACGTGATCTGAACCGTGTGCGTTGAAACAGACGGCGAAGGCAGTCAAAAAATCAAATCGACCGCCCAGGTCTGGCAGGGATTGAAACGGTTCGATTCGCCAGAGACAACGCGGCATCTCCATCATTTCGAACAACTCCGCGTACATCGGCGGCCAATCCAGATCAAGTCCCATCACTTGATGCCCCAGTTGCTTGCAGACAAAGAGAAAATATCCGGGACCGCTTCCGAGATCAAGAATACGCAGAGACCTGCGTCGATCCAGGCGCAAGGATCGTGCCTGCTTGACCGCCAGTTCCAGGCGATGGTCCGCATCGACATATTTTGGCCAGCCTTTTTTGTCCTCTGGATTCGCGTACTTGGAACGAATCTGTTCCAATCCCTTTGCTTCCAGTATGCGCACCATTTCCGTCGGGTTCAGCGGCCTGCGCCACCGATAGTAGGAATCGAGCAGGCTTTCCCACGCCTCACCGGTCCGAAGCTTGTTGATCTTATGAGATAGTTCCACCCTGGATAATGCGCTGGCCCTAAAAGGAAAAGGCTCGCACGGAGGTCACGGAGGCACGTACTTATTCAACAATCTGCAATAAGACCTGCTGCCCGGATCGTGAGGCCGCAGCGCTCAGGACATTCCGGACGGCAGTGATCGTATGTCCGTTGCGTCCAATGACCTTACCAACATCGGATTTGCGCATTTCGACTTTGAAAATCAACTTTCGCCCCTGCTCGACCTTTGTCACTACAACCTCCTCAGGTGCTTCAACAAGCTGCCTGATGACAAACTCGAGAAAAGTCTCCACAACTGATTACTGAGCCGATATAGCAGCGGCTTTCTTGCGCGCCCGAAGGATCATGCTGGCAACGGTTGAACTCGGCTGGGCGCCATGCGTCATCCAATAATCGACGCGTCCCAGATCCAGGTGAAAATTCTCACCGGGTTCGCGCGGATCGTAGTCTCCGATCATCTCGATGAATTTTCCATCGCGCGGACTTCGTTTGTCCGCCACCACTACGCGGTAGAAGGAACGGTTTTTGGTTCCTTCCCTTCTTAATCTTATCGAAACAGCCATATATCAAATCTTGAGAAAAACCTCCTACCTTCCACCCGCTCCAGCCCGCGGGACACGGGCCAGCATCTTCTTCATTTGTCCCGCATTTTTCATTAGTTTGCGCATTTGACTAAACCGTTGAAGAAGAGTGTTCACTTCGGTGACTGAAGTTCCGCTACCGCGAGCAATGCGTTGCCTCCTCCTGGCATTCAGGATATCCGGGCTTTTTCTTTCGCCTGGAGTCATCGAGAGAACGATCGCTTCGATGCGACGCAGCTGTTTTTCGTCAACCGAAAAGCCTTTCATATTACCCATTCCGGGCAACATGCCAAGGATATTCTCCAGAGGGCCCATCCGCCGCAGCATCTTGAATTGCGCGAGGAAGTCGTTGAAATCGAAGCTCGCCGTCCGCATCTTCTTTTCCAGCCGAGCCGCTTCTTCCTCGTCGATTGACTCTGCGGCCCGCTCCACCAGGCTGACCACATCCCCCATCCCAAGGATCCGACCCGCAAGGCGTTCCGGATAAAATGGCTCGAATTGATCGATCCTTTCGCCGACCCCGGCAAACTTGATCGGACGTTGGGTCACTTCCCGCATCGAGAGAGCCGCTCCGCCCCGCGCATCGCCATCCAACTTCGTGAGAATTAATCCGGTCAGCCCGAGAGCCTCGTGGAAATGCCTGGCCACGTTCACTGCCTGTTGCCCGGTGGCCGCGTCGCACACGAGAAGGATCTCCTGCGGCTGCAAAGCGTCCCGGAGCCGTTTCAGTTCCTCGACCAAAGTTCCATCGATCTCCAACCGGCCCGCTGTATCAAAAATCTGGACGTTGCCCCCCTGCGTCTGCGCCCATCCGAGCGCCTCGAGCCCCACCTTAACGACATCCTGTTGGCCGGCTTCCGGTCGAAAGACCGGAACTCCCACCTTGTCGGCGAGTTGCGCCAACTGGTCAATGGCTGCCGGCCGCTGCAGATCGCATGCCACCAGCAAGGGCGATTTGCCCTGCTTCTTTAAGTAAAAGGCGAGTTTCGCCGCAGAAGTGGTCTTCCCTGAGCCATGCAAACCCACCAGCATAATCCGAGCGGGCTTGTTCAGATTCAGCGGCTCAATCTCGCCCCCCAGGAGCTGCGTCAGCTCATCATGAAAAATCTTTACGATTTGCTGGCCTGGCGTGATCGAACGTAAGACCTCTTGCCCGAGGGCCTTGTTTTTTACTTTGGCGATGAAGTCTTTAGCAACCTGAAAATGAACATCGGCCTCAAGCAGCGCCAGTCGAACCAGCCGCAGAGCGTCATTAACATTGGTCTCCGAAATGGTGCCATGACCCCGGAGGTCCTTGAATATATCCTGAAGTTTGTCGGCAAGCTGCGAAAACACGATCATGCCCCCTGAGCAGCAGCCTGCTTGCCCGCCGCTGGTACCGTAGGATCCACCGTGAAGTTCCACCGTGTTTCCATTTTCCTGCCCTTAACCTTGGCCGAGAGTATGACCGTATACGTCTTTGGCACCAGGTTCTGCGTAAATTCGTAGGAAACCAATTTCGTTTTCGGGTCGTATTTGGCAGGCACCAAGCCGTACCCGCTGACCCGCATCTCCACGGAATTCGGCTCCACTTCCCCCATCGATGCGAGATTAGCTTTAATAACCGGTCGAGTGGAGGGAATCTTCTCCTCGTTCATCGGCTGAGTAACCATCGCTGCTGACGCTAACTGTGCAGCTTCTACGCCGGGATCGACTCCATCGTTATTGCCAAAATTCACTGCCATCTTGAAGACGTCCGGGTGCATTGACTCCACGGCATAGCGGCCAAGCTGATCGCCCGGAGAATTAATCCCCATATGCTGGCCATATACCGTGAACAGCGCCTGATATCCGGCTGCGATTGCCATTTTGCGAACCACTTCGTTGTGAGTTCCGTAAGGGAAGGCGAAGGCTACGATATTGATCCCGAGCTTCTGCTCGAGGATATCTTTCGAACCGAAAATCTCGTTGTGCAGCCAGGTCGCATAGTCCTGACCCCGCGGTGCATGCCGAAGATCATGATGCGAGATTGTGTGGCTCTCGATATCTACCCCGGCATCACGCATCTGCTCCAGCTGCGCCCAGGTGATCGATTTGCCACCAACGTTTACATAGTTCGTGTAAATAAACATCGTGAACGGATAGTTAAATTCCTTCAGGATCGGCCAGGCGACCGTATATCCAGACGAATATCCATCGTCGATCGTTATTACGGCGCTTTTTGCAGGAATTGACTTTTCTCCACGGCGCCAAGCCAGGAAATCTTTCATTCCAATGACCGCGATACCGTCGTCCTTAAGCTGTTTCATCTGCGCGCGAAATTCTGCCGGCACGATGGCCAAAGTGTCGCGGGGATTGTCTTCGAACCTGTGATAGCAAAACACGATCACTTTCGCCGAGCGGTCGATCGCCGGGGGCGGCGTAGGAGTTGCCGTGGCCTGCGCTCCCGACGCAGAAGCGGGAGCAGGCGCTTTGTCCTCCAGTTTTGCGAGAGTCGAGCTTTTTTTACAACCCGCCACTAACAGCGGCAGGACAAGGATTAGCGAGAAAATACGACGAAGCATACCGGTCACTAAACGCGCAGAGTATCACGTTCTTTTCGCGGTTACCAGTGGCAGTGCCAATTTTCCTTCGAGCCTCTGCCATTTCGCCAAATCAGGCATCGCGTCCGATAGCCCTCTTCCATTGATCCGGAAACTGGCGCTAACCCACACCTCGCTAGTGCTAGTGTCCTGTCCCCTAAATAAGAGGTATATTGCCGGAGGTCGGTTGGCTGTTTTTCAAGGCGCGAGCGAAGCGCCCGTATGTGAGCCATACGGGTCGAGCGAGCAACGCGGAAAAACAGCCAACCGGCCCCGGCCCAGAGGGTTGCGATGAA
>JAFAKL010000146.1 GCA_019235445.1 Verrucomicrobiota bacterium
CTGACCATCTTTTTCGAATGGGCATCCCAGACCAGCAAACCGTGTTTCAATTCCCTCGGTTAATCACCAGCGCCTTCTGGCTTTTGCGGGAGTTGCATCCGGACGTGGTTCTAATTCCGGCGTATGAAGGCGGACATCCAGATCACGATTCGACGGCGTTTGCTGTCCATCAGGCCGCTGATCGCCTTGAGCAGAGCACCCCGTCACTGGTCGAGATGTGCCTCTATCATGACTGCAACGGACAAATGCAAACCGGCGAATTCCTTCGCCATTCCTCCATCGCGGATGACTTAACCATTGTTCTTTCGAACGAAGATCGCCGTCTGAAAGAAGAAGCGTTCGCGATCTACAGCTCGCAAGCGGAGGTCCTAAAATATTTTTCCACGGAATTCGAACGGTTTCGATCTGCGCCAACCTACAATTTTCGAGATCCGCCCCATCGCGGAACATTGTTCTATGAAAGATTTGATTGGGGTGTGACAGGAATCGAATGGCGCCGGCTTAGCCTGAGCGCCCGCAGCGCCCTGAACGAGGCAGATCTGCGGAAGTCATGAATTTGCGCATTTTAAGCATCGCGTATCCGTTCGCGACCGTGGGCAGCGATTCCGTCGGCGGCGCCGAGCAGATCTTGTATCGGCTCGATGAAGCGCTGGTCCGGTCCGGACACCAATCGTTGGTGGTAGCGCCTGTGGGATCCCGGGTGGCGGGTGTGCTGATCGGGACGGCTTCGACCAGCTGCGAGATCACGCCTCAGGTTCGGGAGAACACCTATGCTCAATTGCGAGCGGTCGTGGCAGAGGCGGTAAGCCAGTTTGATCCGGATCTGATCCACATGCACGGGATCGATTTCTATGAATACCTGCCGCTGGAAGATCGTCCGGTGCTGGTAACGCTGCATCTACCCGTCAGTTTTTATCCCTCCTGGATCTTCCAGTTACCGCGCGCACACACCTATCTTCACTGCGTATCACATTCGCAGCACCGAACCTGCCCTCCATGCGACAGGATTTTGCCGCCCATCCCAAACGGTGTGCCGCTGCTCATTGAACGGCCGGCGCCGAAATCCGATTACGCGGTATGCTTGAGCCGGATTGCGCCTGAAAAGAACGTGCATACGGCATTGGCCGCCGCTCGGAAGGCGTGCGTTTCCTGCGTCTTGGCCGGCAAGGTGTTCCCCTACCGGGAGCATCAAGAATATTTCGCCAGTCAAGTGGAACCGCTCCTTGATCAGTCGCGGCGTTTCATTGGTGTTGTGGATGAGCCGGCCAAATGGCGATTGTTGCAGGCCGCGCGCTGCCTTCTCCAACCGAGCCTGGCGGCGGAAACGAGTTCACTGGTCGCGATGGAGGCACTCGCGTGTGGCACGCCCGTGATCGCGTTCCCGTCCGGCGCATTGCCCGAAATTATTAAGGATGGAAGGACCGGATTTATCGTTCAATCCGCCAAGGAAATGGCGGAGGCCATTTCGAAGTTGGACGACCTCCATCCAGAAGACTGCGTACACGCGGCTCGCTCTCGGTTCTCGGTTGATCGGATGACGCGAGATTATTTGCAGGCGTACGACCAACTCCTCGCCCGGAGCAGAAGGCACCAGTGTATATCGATCTAGATATTCTCGTCGCTCGCGCCTTGAAAAACAGCCAACCGACCTGCGGCGAAACCCCAGGGATTTAGGAGACGGTACACTAGCACGAACAACGAGTCGGTATTGATCCCCGAACGAATGCAGATCTTGGAACGGTTGACACTCACGATAGTAGCCGGGCTGAAGGAGGTGCTTTGGTTCGAACCGGAATGGAATGCCCTATGGCAGCGAGTCACCAACACAACTCCGTTCCAATCTCCGGGCTGGCTGATAGCCTGCCTGCGGTACTTGCACTCAGAACCGTTCCAATTCATCCTTTTTCGACGCGGCGAACGGCTGGTTGCGGTGCTGCCGCTGTGCGTTAGAAGCCCGGAGAGGGTGCCGAGTCACAACGAAGCAGAAGCGGCTCAACCCAGTTTGCGACTTCTCGGCGAGGGCGTCTCTGATTACCTCGACATGCTGTGCCTGGAAGAGGAGCGATCGAGTGTCAGCGAACTGTTTCAGCCCTGGCTGGCCGATCAGCTGCTTCATCTTCAATCGGCCGAGCTGCAACAATTGCCCAGAAACGGGGTGCTGAAATCAATACGGATTTCTCCTGCTCTTCACCAAGAGATACAAGTCGGGACACCCTGTCCGGTTGTCCGACTCGGTGAGAGGGGCATCGGAGCTGAATGGCCGATCCCAGAGGCGACGAAACGTCATCTCGAAACCAGTCTCTTGTCCGTCAAAAAGATTGGCCGTCTCCGTCTCGAGAAGGCTGATCGGGCTTCCCTGGATTCCGCCATTTCTGTGTTGTTTTCCTTGCACGCCAGGCGGTGGCGTCGCCGAGGCTTGCCCGGTGTTTTCGAGACCTCGGAAAAGCAGGCTTTTTACCGAGAAGCCTTTGGCGCTCTGTTGCGCGCGTCCGCCCTGGATTTGTTCACCCTTTTTCTTCGAGACGTTCCGATTGCTTCTTTAGCGGCCTTTCGCAAAGACGCGGTTCTCTACTACTACATAGGAGCTTTTGACCCGGATTATGCCAAGTTTAGCCCGGGAAATTTAATCATCCTCCATGTCCTGGAATTTGCGCGAGCGGCAGGCTGTCACACCTTTGATTTTCTTCGGGGCTGCGAACCGTACAAATACAAATGGGGAGCCGAAGATCAGCCGACCTACATCAGGAGGATTTGGCGAGGAGGAGAATGCGGAGCGGGGCGGTAAAGGAACGGGTCGGCGGGTCGGCGTTCGGGGGGAGCGGATCGGCGTGTGGGCGGATCGACAGGCGTTGGTCCGTGATGTCGCTTGCTGTTAATTGCGGCCGTCAATCGAGGACGAGAACGAGGACGAGGACGAATGGGAGAGAAGGGCGAAGACCCCTTAC
>JAFAKL010000193.1 GCA_019235445.1 Verrucomicrobiota bacterium
CACATCAACCGTCCCTCCGGGACGGGTCCACTTTTCTCTTGTTTCCAGGCACTTCGTGCCAGGCTACTTTCGTTTGGTCCCTCCGGGACAGGCTACTTTCGTTTGGTCCCTCCGGGACGGGCTGCGCTCTTTCGTTGTAGGATGGCGCTCAACGGTACGATTGTGTGGCTTCGATGCCCAGCGTAGCCTGGCGCAGGTAAGTAAGATGCCTCCCTACCTTTTCAAGAGGGGACCCTGCGGTCTGAGATTCGGGATTTGGTTATTACCAATCACAGCGGAACAAAGACGTATTTGGCTTTGGCAACGCCTTCCGCGAGTTCGCGATAGGCACTTAAGACAGAGGCAAAGCCAACCGGTACTGGGTCCTCCAGAGGGCCCAGTTCGCCGGACTCGAAATATGGCAGCAAGTTGCCCAGAATGCGACCGGAGTTCTCAAACGAGAGCTGAATCGAGTCCACGCCAATCAATCGGGATTCGTTGTGATAGAACTCGACGAGGTTAAACGTAACCCTGGGGTCCGGGTTGGACGCAATCGCCACCTGGCGACCCCTCAAGGCCAGGCACTTTAAACACGACTCAAAGAGCGGACCCACGACCAAGTCGAAAACTACGTCGATCCCCCGTCCCTCGGTCTCCTCCTGGATTTGCTCCGGGAGAGAAATTGCGCCACTGCTTAGATCAGCAATCGCATCAACGTAATCCAGAAGTTTCAGCCGAACGGCATCGGTATGCCGGCGCGCGGTGCCGATCACCTTTGCTTTAGCCATTCGTTTCGCGATGCGAGCGGCAGCGTCTCCAACGGCACCGGTTGTGCCAGTAATGAGAATCGTTTCACCTTCCTGCAGGGCGGCGACCTCCATAATGGCATGCGACGCTGTGATATACGGCACACCCACGGTCGCAGCCTGCTCGAAAGTCAAGGCGAGGGGCTTAGGCCGAACGGCTTCGGCCGGCACAGCGATAAACTCTGCATGGCTACCGTCACAATCAAAGCCCAGGGAACCTCCGGAGCCGAATACCTCAGTTCCCGCCGCATAGGCTTTTGTCCCCGCGACTATGGTCCCGGCGAAATCGCGGCCAGGAGTGCGAGGAGGCTTGGTCTGCCGCATTCTACCCAGAACATTCTCGGCGTCGCTTGGATTCAAACCGGCGGCCTTGACCTCAATAAGCAGAGAGCCCGGAAGGGGGATCGGAAGGGGGACCTCCCGGATCTGCAACTCATCGATCGATCCAGTCTTTTCGAAACGCAAAGCTTTCATATTCCGTTCTGAATTTGAACACGAAGGCGCTCCCTGCGAGCGATATCTGGAAGAATTATCCGCCTTGCACCGGCGGCATTAACGAAATTATGTCTCCCGCTTTAATGACGTGATCTCGTGGCACCCAGTCAGTTCCTGCGGCAACCAGTAAGTGCTTTTTCCAGGGCTCCAAACCGGGGGCTTCTTGAAAAAGCCTTTTCAGCAAGCCGCTAACCGTAGTTCCATCGTCCAATTCGATCGAATCCGGTCCACCCAGACCTCGAAGCTGCGCAAAGTATTGGATTTGAATCAACACTTTCAGGCTTTTAAAACGCCGATTAACGGCAAATTCCGATATCGTTCCTGATAGTCGAGGCCATATCCAACGACAAACTCGTCCTCAATGTCGAATCCCACGTAATCCGCCTCAACGGAAAGCTCTCGCTTTTTTATTTTCCGTAAGAGCACGCAGCTTTTGAGGCTTGAGGCACCGGATTCTGTACGAATCGTTTCGATGATCGAGGCCAAGGTATTTCCGCTATCCAGGATATCGTCGAGCAACAAAACGTGCCTGCCGTGTACCAGCGGCAGCGCCGAGTGATCGAACTCTACCCGGCCAGTAGTTACCGTGCCGCCATAATAACTCTTCACGCGCAGGCAATCCAATTGGAGCGGAAGCGGAATCCGGCGCAGGAGGTCAGCCATGAAGATCAAGCTGCCATTCAATATCGCCAGCACGGTCAACTCCTTGCCGCGATAATCTTCAGTGATCTGAATCGCCAATCGGTCCAGCCGAGCGGCAATTTCTTCCTCCCGATAAAGCACTTTCTCGAGGTCACTGTGCATCATTTCCCAACGCTGAATCCCGTCAATCCGAAGATGCTACACGAGCCGCGGGGACATTGAAAGCGGCGCGTTGAGCGTAGCGGCGGATGAGCGTGGTTAAACGCTGGCGATTGGTTTTGTCTGTGAATCTGATACCGTTGACCGCAGCAACACGACGGAGTTCAGCGATGGAACGTGCGCTAATTTCCTTGGCAAAGTCTTCATCGAGAAGTTGCCCCAGATTGATAAATTCACGTTGCAGAAGTGTTTTTTCTTTACCTCCGGATTCCACGTGCACAGCTTCGGCAAACACCTCTTTCAAAAACTGCACGGCTTGATCCTGTTTACCGGCGCCATGGACTAGATGGATGAACTCGCGTTTGGCGGCAGCCAAGTCTTCTGACTTCAGGCGTTTCCCACCCACCTCTCTTGACGCTCGTTTCAAGAGAGCAATAGTGAGATGCCTTTTCGAGGCTGGGGAGCGAAGCAAATTTTCGAGGAAAAGCTCTCGAGACTTACGGCTGGCGAGGTGGCTCTCAAGGTGTTCCTCAAAACGGTCAAGCTGTGAGGCGAGCTTCCCAGCTGACCGCCCAAGAATTTCACCCTCTAATTTCTCGGAGTGTCTGGCAATCCGTTCTCCGATTTGGGCAAGCCTGCCGGCAAGATCCGAGTAATTCATTTTTTGGTCTCGAAAAGATCAACAAACCGTTGTGTCAGATCAGCATAATCCTGTGCGCCGATGCTGCCCGGCGCGTAAAGAATGACCGGCAGATGTTCGCTGGTAGACTCGGCAACCCTGACACAATGCCGGACATAGGGTTGGAGCAGGACCGTCTGTTCAGATAATACGCCTGCCTCGCGGAGCGCTGCCATAGAGAGTTCAAGCTCGTTCACGGCCAGTCGGAAAACATTCCCAGTCTGACGATAATGACTAACGATCAGGGCTCCGATATTGGGTCTGCGGCGACCCGGGAGGTACGGAGCGAATTTCTCGCGCATTTCGGTTACCTGTTCGGCCAGCACTTGAAAACCTGAGAGCGAAAGATAATCAGGTACATACGGGACGATGCAGCTATCGGCGGAGAAAATCGCGGTTTTTGTCGTGCTATACAGGTTTGGCGGGCAATCCAGAAGGACGTAATTGTATTGTTTGAACTGCATTCCAAGCGCCGAATCCAGGATCTGGTAGATTGCGGAGGGGCGCAACTCGTGAATCCTGTCCTCAATACGAAGTAACTCCAGCGCTGCTGGCAACAGGTGCAGCCTCGGTAAATCGGTGAGTCCCGTCCAGGTGATAACACCTTTCACCAACGCTTCATCGAAATCGAACCGATTTTTTCCCTGAAGCGCATCGTCAAAGATCTGAAAGGTCGATCGACGCCCTCGAGCCACATGTTCGCGCCACCGATCTGGCCGCATCAGCCATAGACTTGAATTGGATTGCGGGTCAAGGTCGACAATCAACACTTTCTTTTCATGCAGGGCTGCGAGCGTCGCCGCGATATTCACCACTGTAGCGGTCTTCCCGACGCCGCCTTTGAAATTGATGAATGCGAGGACTTTGGAACTCATCGATTGCCGACCTCCATAACGGGTGAAAGCGACGTTGGGATCAAGTTCTTTTCTTGCCTGAGCAACGGATAGAGGGCACCGATTAGTCCGCCATGCAAGGCTGGCGAGGATCTTGTTGTCCTCGTGAGCTAGGCAGCTCCTAAGGGCGATTAAATTCTGGTCGGCTGCGGCTGTCCATCGAGCACGAGAACGACGACGAGAACGGGGACGATGGAGAGCCTCCCGCATTTGAGCAGGGAAGAGGCGAACGCCCGTTCTACCTTCCCCGTTTTTCAGCGCCGGCTAATCGATCGGTGCACAAACTTCGATGATCGCTTTCCCCATCGCATGGATCGCAAGGTCTATTTCCTCGCAACTCACACAAAGAGGTAACATGAGAACGAGGACGTCACCGATCGGGCGCGTAAGAATGCCGTGACGCCGAGCGGCGAGACAAATTTGCGCTCCGATGCGATCCCGCCAATCAAATGGTTCTCCGTTTTGGCTGGCAATCTCAACACCCGCGATAAATCCGGCTCGACGAATCTCGCGCACATTCGCCAGGTCCTGCAGCCCGTGCAACCGTCGCGCCAGATGTTCGATCTTCGGTTGCAACTTTTGCAGGACGCGCTCCTGCTCAAAGACAGCGAGATTCGCGAGCGCGGCGGCACAGCCGAGCTGATTACCACAGTAGCTGTGGCCGTAAAAAAAAGCCTTTTCATAGGAGCCGAGAAATCCGGAAAAGACTTTTTCTGTCGTGAGGGTCGCTGCCAATGGGAGGTAACCGCCGGTCAACCCTTTGGCCAGGGCCAAGAAGTCGGGGTATACGTGGTCTTGCTGGCAGGCGAAATATTTGCCTGTTCGTCCAAAGCCGGTCATGACCTCATCGAAGATCAGAAGGACTTCATTCTGATCGCACCACCGACGCAACGCTTTCGCAGCGCTCAGAGGCCACAATCGCATGCCGGCTGCTCCTTGCATGAGCGGTTCGACAATTAATCCGGCAATTTCCGAGCCATCAACCGTGGCAAGGCTCTCTACCGAACCGATTCGAAGAACGGGAAATTGGTGCGACTTGAACCGGTCGTGGAACAGGGAGATACCTCCAAGACTGGAAGCGCCGAGGGTGTCTCCATGGTAGGCGTTTTCAAATGAGACAAACCCCATCTTCCGCGGACGTTCAGTCTGCTGGAAAAACTGGACAGTCATCTTGATGGCCACCTCGATTGCGGTCGAGCCATCGTCTGAGAAAAACACTTTCGTCAGCGACGATCCTGGCAAAAGCTCAACGAGGCGGGCCGCCAACTCCACAGCTTTCGGATTTGTGAAGCCAAGGAACGAGGTGTGTGCGACATGCTCCAGCTGCTCGCGGACAGCTTGATCTAAAATTGGGTGACCATGTCCATGAATATTGGTCCAGATAGACGAGTTCGCATCGAGGTAACGCCTGCCGAAGCTATCTTCGAGCCATGCTCCGTGCCCGGCAACCAGCACCAGTGGCTGGTGTTCGGGCGCAATCCAGTCCCGCATTTGCGTGAATGGGTGCCACACATGAGCTTTGTCCAGCTGGACGAGGGTTTTGGTGTTCACAAGAATTCAGAAATCAGGAGTTGCAGGAGTTCAGGAGAAAAGTGTCGGCGGGTCGCCATTGTATTCGGAAGTGTGTTCTGCGCCGCTCGAACCGGGAAACTCCCGACCGTGCGTAAAACAGGAATCCCTTGTTCCATTCTGTAACTCCTGAACTCCTGCAACTCCTGAACTCCTAGTTGATCAATCCGCTAGCTATTTCACCCACCAACCGAGGTCCGCGATAAACGAAGCCGGTGTAAATTTGAATAAGCTCGGCCCCGGCATCGAACCGCTGCTTTGCGTCATCCTCATTCATGATGCCGCCGACAGAGATCACAGGGAGCGAACTGTGCTTTTTGATATGGCGCAAGATTTCCAGAGAACGG
>JAFAKL010000489.1 GCA_019235445.1 Verrucomicrobiota bacterium
ACATTGAACGCCGATTGTTTCCTTGACGACCATGGTCCTCATACCTAGATACAGGCTGGCAGGCAAGGTCACCAGAGAACGTGAGGATTAGAACCTCGGACGCGCGGTCGCCCAAGCAGCAAAGGAGCGAAGTAAATTTAAGTAGATAAAGGCGATTGAATGTTAAACGGCCTTCTCGGATTATTCTCCAACGACATCGGCATCGACCTGGGGACAGCCAACACTCTCGTGTTCGTCAAAGATCAAGGGATCGTTCTCCGCGAGCCATCGGTAGTAGCGGTACGATCCGGTACAAGCCAGGTTCTGGCGGTGGGCGACGAGGCAAAGCGGATGCTTGGACGAACTCCTGGAAATATTGTTGCGGTGAGGCCATTGAAAGACGGCGTTATTGCCGACTTTGAGATGACCGAATCGATGCTGCGTCATTTCATCACGAAAGTGAATAGTCGCAAATGGGTGCGTCCGCGGGTAGTCATCGCAGTACCATCGGGGATCACCGAAGTTGAAAAACGCGCCGTCAAAGAGTCTGCGGCCCATGCCGGGGCACGCGAAGTGTACCTGATCGAGGAACCGATGGCGGCGGCGATCGGGGTCGGGTTACCGGTGCAGGATGCGGCCGGCAACATGATCATAGATATCGGCGGCGGCACCACAGAAGTTGCCTTGATTTCGCTTTCGGGCATCGTATTCAGCCGAAGCGTTCGCGTGGCAGGCGACGAACTTGACGAAGCGATCGCGGGTTACATGAAGAGAGCCTACAATCTGATGATCGGCGAGAGGACGGCCGAAGAAATCAAAATTAAGATCGGTAGCGCTTATCCAATGGAAAAGGAGGTCGGGATGGAGGTGAAAGGTCGAGACCTGGTCGCCGGACTCCCCAAGACGTTAACCATCACCTCCCAGGAAGTCAGGGAAGCTCTGCTGGAGCCGATCTCAACGATCGTCGAATCGGTCCGGGTCACGCTTGAACGTTGTCCTCCGGAACTCTCCGCGGATCTGGTTGATCGCGGACTCGTGCTGGCGGGGGGCGGAGCGTTGCTCCGGGGCCTTGACAAACTACTCCAGGAAGAAACGGGCTTACCCGTGCACATCGCCGAAGATCCGCTGAGCGCCGTGGCAGAGGGCACGGGCAGGGCTCTCAGCGAAATCAAGTTCCTCCGTCAGGTCGCGTCCTCGGACAGACCGACCCGCTAGTGCACCCTCGCGAGCACCTCGCGGCTCTCATGAAGAGCACTTCCATAGCCGTTATCTGCATCTTTGCGCTCCTCGTTATGCTCGTCCTGTTGGTGCCTCAAGCTTCCAAGCAGCAAATGCAAGGCGCCCTTTTTCAACTAATTTCACCGATCCTGCGAACCGGGGCTTCGGTCGGACATGAGCTTGGAGGGGTCAGAGGCGGGTTAAAACGCCTCGATGAACTGGAACGCGAGAACCGGCGATTAAAGGATGAAAACGAACAACTCCGAGCAGCAAACTCCCTCTTGAAAAATCTTGAATCAGAAGTCAGCCGCTTGAACCTCGCACTCGGGTTCCGAGAACAATCTCCTTTTAAACTGCTTCCGTCTCGCATTCTTTCGCGCGAAAGCGCAACCTGGTGGAACACCTGCACGATTGGGTCTGGATCGAAGGATGGGATCGCTCCGGATATGGCGGTCGTGACGGAGAATGGCCTGGTTGGCAAGGTGACGACGGTCGGCAGAGATGTGTCCGTTGTCCTGTTGGTCTCGGACGAAAGCTTGCGGGTCTCCGTTTCGATTGAAGGAACCCAGGAACAAGGCATCGTGAGCGGCACTCGGGCTTCCTCGACCTACGCGCCTGATTTAAGGATTCGATTCTTGAATAAAACGGCAAACCTGCAACCGGGAATGAAGGTCCTGACTGCCGGAGCCGGCGGCGTTTTCCCGTCGGGGCTGGTGGTTGGGACGGTAAGAGACTTTGCCGCAAAGGAACTGGAGGGAATTGCTACCGTGACGCCAGCGGTGGATCTGGCGGAGATCCAAGACGTATTTGTCATCATTCGTCAAAAATGATCCCGTTCTTTTTCATCCTGGTCGTTCTCATCATCGGGTCTTTTGTCTTTCAAGTTTTCCTTCCCCCCGTGCTTCTGCTCAAAGGAGCGGCCATCCTGTTCGCGCCCGCTCTCTACTTTTACGGATGTTTGTCCCTGCCTTTTCCATTGATGCTGGCTTTGACTTTCGTCACCGGTCTCCTGAATGATCTGTTCATGGTGCCACAAACGAAAAGTCACGCTGACTACACTGCCGGGGTGTCGATCCTTGTTTACCTCGTCCCGGGATTGATCATGCACGGATTAAAACCCCTTTTCCTCAAGCATCGCTGGGAACTCCATTGGTTGCTGGCGGAAATCGCGGCGATCCTGACTCCGTTTCTTTTGTTGGCGCAATACGCTATCCTCAGCATTGAACGTACCAACTTCTTTTTTAACGATGTGATTGTATGGCGGATCCTGGGCCCCGGTTTGATTTCTCTTTTCATTACTCCCTGCGTCTTCTTTATTCTCACGCCGCTATCGCACGTGCTAGGCTATCGGCCAGGTTTGCTTTTAGTGAGATGAACTAGATCTATGGCTCGACCTAAGAAATCGTCTGTTCTCGATTTTAGGATTCTGTTGCTGGCCGTTTTCATCCTCGCTTCTCTCTTTGCCATTGGGGTGCGGCTGTGGTTCGTCCAGGTAAAGATGGCCAGTTTTTACCGGGCACGAATTCAGGGCAGTTCCGAAGTGACGGTCAGGATCCCCTCGATCCGGGGCGAAATCAGGGACCGCAATGGGGTACCGCTGGTTACCAATCGTCCGAGTTATGAGGTCGACTTCTATCTTCCGGACCTCGTCAGTGGTTATAAGAAACAATATGGCCAGCCGCCCATGGTGGAGTTCAGGGCCAAGGACGCCAACGGGATGCTGCACGATCGCAAGGAAGCTGACATCGTCCAAATCGTGGATAGAACGATTATTCCACGGCTGGAGGAACTTAAAGTCGCCGAGCCTTACAATTCGCAACGGCTCCGCACCCATTATCGCAATAATACCCTGGTCCCGTTCACCTATCGGGAAGACCTCGACTTTGCCACCTTCTCTAAGTTCGCGGAGAAAGATCTCGGGTTGCCCGGCGTTCAAGTCAATGTCCGGCCAGTACGCAAATACGTGTACAACGCGCTGGCCGCCCATCTGCTCGGGTATGTCGGGACCGCCGGGGATATCAACAAGCTTGCTGACATTAGAGACTTCAATTTCTATGAGCCGGACATCCAGGGTAAAACCAACGTGGAATTCTACCTGGACGATGCCCTTCGCGGGAAACCCGGCAAACGCATCCTGAAAAAGAACGCGAAAAATCAGCTCGAAGGAGAAAAAGAGGTCATTCAGCCGACGCCCGGCGCAAATGTTTACCTGACCATCGATGCCCGGATACAATACATCACCGAACGCGCGTTGCGTGCCGTCGGCCGGGCTGCCGCTGTCGTCGTGGACCCGAACAACGGGCAAATTCTCGCCATGGCCTCGGTACCGTCCTATGACCCGAACAAGTTCATTCCGGCGATCTCCGCGAGAGACTGGGCATCGCTGAAGGATGCGGACGCCGACCCGTTGACGAATCGAGCCATCAGCGCGTACGCCCCGGGTTCGACTTACAAAATTGCCACTGCGCTCGCAGGGCTGACCAGAGGGCTGGCCAAAGCGGTTTTCACCTGCAACGGCGGTGTCACCTACGGCAACACCTATATGCGCTGCTGGATTCAGGCAGAGCATGGGGGAACCCATGGCCGGCAAACCTTATCGGAAGCGATTAAGAACTCCTGTGACGCCTTCTTTTATCAGTATGGGAACGCGGCCGGGATCGACGCGATCGATGCAGTTGGCAAAAGTTTAGGCTTAGGCGACGTTTCCGGCATCGAACTCACGAATGAGGCGCCCGGCATCCTTCCTTCGCCTGAATGGTTGCGAACAACGCATAACGGACGATGGAGCCAAGGCCAGACCGCGAATTCATCCATCGGCCAAGGGTACGTGCTGGCCACCCCGCTGCAAATGGCCATGATCGCTGCGACCGTGGCAAACGGCGGGATCTCGTATCAGCCAAGCTTGGTTTACCAGATTCAGGAGCCGGATGGCACCTCGGTCCGGCGACCGGATAAAATTCGAGGTGACCTGACGAACATGAACCATCTCACCCCGGATCAGATCGAGCTCGTTCGTAAAGGGATGTGGCGTGTAGTGAACGACTCGGGGACCGGCGCACGCGCCAAGGTTCCCGGAGTCACGGTGGCTGGGAAGACCGGCACCGCCCAGGCCTGGACAGACGGGAAAAAGGACGACAATGCCTGGTTCATCGCTTTCGCACCGTACGACCACCCTAAACTCGCTTTGGCCGTGCTGGTCCAAGGCGGCAAGGCAGGCGGTGATGTTGCGGCGCCCATCGCCGCCAAGATCATCGAGGAAAGCTTAGCCCTCGAACATGGTTACGACCCTGATCTTAAACCGCTCGACCCAGGGATCGGTAATTTCAAATCAGTTGATCGCGTAGATTTTAAAAACACCACCGCGCCTGCGCAGCTCGCGTCGACGGACGACGAGACTTCGGACGACACTCCGGTCGTTGAAGAGACAAAGCACTCCAGAAACAGGCGGCCTGAGATCGCCGAACCGGACATCCGTCCGGACTCTGACAACCACCGCGTCGCTCCGCAGCCTGCGCCGACCCCGGAAAAACGGCACAGCTTTTTCGACTTTTTCAGGAGAAAGCCAAATAATGAACCCCAGGGTCAGCCACCGCCGCAGCAACAGCAGAAGAAACACCACTTTTTGTTCTTCTAGTCCTTTGGATTCAACTTTCTCCAATCTTAAATCATGCTCGACAAAGTTAAACAATTTCTGGGCCTGGCCAATCGTAAGACCGGCAATCAAATAATCATCAGTTGCGAAAAACTTGAGCGCCGCGTCGCCCTCCTCGAAGATGGCGTCCTCGAAGAATACAACATCGAACGGGACACCGATCGAAACATGGTTGGAAGTATCTTTAAGGGAAAAGTCAAAAACATCGAACATGGCCTGAAGGCCATGTTTGTGGACATCGGATTTGAGAAAAATGCTTTCCTCCATTTCTGGGATGCACTTCCCGGCTTGGACAGCAGCGTGGAAGAAGTGAACCGCGCGAGCGAACGCAAATCCAGAAAGAAGATTACCGCCAAAGATGTACCGGAGATCTATCCGATCGGTTCCGAAGTGATGGTGCAGGTCACTAAGGGCCCCATCAGCAACAAAGGTCCGCGTATCACCACCAACATCAGTCTGGCTGGACGTTATCTGGTCCTCATGCCGCACAGCGATCAAAGCGGTATCTCTCGCAAGATAGAGGATCCGAAAGAGCGCGAACGACTGCGAACCATCTTGCAAAAGCTCGACATCCCAGAAGGAATGGGGGTCATCATCCGGACCATCGGAGAAGGCCAGCGGGCGCGCTATTTCGTTCGGGATCTCGGTTTGCTGATTGAACAATGGCGCCAAATCGAAGAGGCCTTCAAGACCAAGCCGGCCCCGGCCGTACTTTTCCAGGAACCTGACTTGGTCGATCGAACGGTGCGAGACTTTCTAACCGAAGAGATAAATGTTGTTTATTGCGATGATGAAGCGGCTGTTGAACGGATGCAGAATCTCGTCGGCCAAATCTCGAAACGGTCGAAGAAGCGCATCTTTCACTACAATGATTCGATCCCAATCTTCGAAAAATTTGGAGTCCAGAAACAGATAGACGACGCTTTCCATCGTCAGGTCTGGCTACGATGCGGCGGATATATTGTCATCGACGAAACCGAAGCATTGATCGCCATCGACGTGAACACCGGGCGTAACAAAGGCGCACGAGAAGTCGAAAAAACTATTCTGCAAACGAATTTGGAAGCAGCGGATGAAATCGCCCGCCAGCTGCGCCTCCGCAATATCGGGGGACTGATTATTGGTGACTTCATCGATATGAAGAACCGCAAAGACCAGCAAATGGTCTACAACCGGATGAAGGAGCGATTGAAGCGCGATAAGGCTAAGACGCATGTTCTGGCTATCTCGCAGCTGGGTTTGATGGAGATGACCCGCCAGCGTGCCCAGGAAAGTTTGACCGGTTCGATGTTCATCACTTGTCCTTACTGCAATGGTCGAGCTGTGGTGAAAAGCCCGATGTCCATGAGCGTTGAGATCCAAAGGGCTTTGCACGCCGTGATGCGTCAGAAGCAGGAAGTTCATGACATTCGCGTCATTGTTAATCCCGAAGTGCTCAACCGCTTAAAGACCGAGGATGAGGAATTGCTGGTCGACATCGAGCGCAAGTACGCCGGCCGACTGACTTTCCGCACGGACCCGACCTTTCACCACGAAAAATTTCTCATTCTGGACGGCTCTAACAATCAGGAACTCCGACCGTAAAACCGGCCAAACCCGCCTTCAGCCGTCTGTGTGATCTGTGGTTCAGTCAGTTCTTCTTCGCTGATTAATCGTCGATTATCCTCAAGAGGTAAGAGGCACCCGCACAGGTAAAAATGGCTCCCACCGCGAGGAACGCCAGATCGCCGGCGATAGAGCTGATATGGGAGTGATGGAGATTCACATTTCGAAAAGCCCGGCAAAAGTGCGTGAGAGGGAAAAGCTCGGAACAGATGCGGACCGGTCTCGGAAGCTGACCCAAAGGTGCAAACGCTCCAGACAACAGCATGACTGGCAAGAGAAAGAAAATCGAGATCTGAATCGCCTGGGTCTGCGTCCGCGAGAAGGATGAAATCAGCAAACCGAGCCCTAGAGAAAACAACAAAAACAAAAAACAGGTAATCGAGAGCAGCAACGGCTGTTGAAATTTCACCCCAAAATGAAGATTGCCCACCAGGATGGTGCTGGCGATTAAGAACATCGAGATGACCAGGTAGGGCAGCACTTTCCCGATCACAATCTCCGATTGCCGAAGCGG
The DNA here is from genome assembly GCA_019235445.1 of Verrucomicrobiota bacterium. Taxonomy (GTDB): domain Bacteria; phylum Verrucomicrobiota; class Verrucomicrobiia; order Chthoniobacterales; family JAFAMB01; genus JAFAMB01. The sequence goes on from JAFAKL010000489.1 coordinate 6,969, forward strand.
AGTAACCAGCAATTGGGACAACGTTCCCACTTCTCGTTCTCGCGTGATCGTGCTGGCGATCAAAGTCACCGTGATCAACTGCAAAATGAGGCCGACGATGCCTGGCATTACGTAATCGATGAAGGACAGCTTCGGGTTGTAGAGCGTTTCGACTTTTACGTCCCAGGGAGTCATCATCGAACTGAATTCATGTCTTATTGGTACCGGCAGCTGCTTGCCAAGATCGATTATCTCATCCGGTAGATTTTCAATCAGCTCGTCTCGCTTTTTTGACTGGTAATCGCCGAGTGTTTCCTGCAGCGCCCCCTGCACCGAGGGCGCAGTGTTTGTGTCTGACCCGTCCAGCACGGCACGGATGGGTTTCGGATCACCGTCCTGCAATCCTTGACCCCAGCCGGCGGGCATCACGATGGCGGCATCGACACCAGCCGTGAAAAGATCAATTTTACCGATCGGGTCGCCGTTCCACGGTTTCCAATCGAAGATGTCTTTCGCTTTAAGTAGAGCCAGGAACTCCTGGCTTTGCGGGCTGTGGTCGGCGTCGAAGTACATCGCGGGTACATCACGGATGGTCGAATTCTCAAAGGCGTGCCCGAAAAGAAAGGTAAAAAATGGAGGCAGCACTACGATCAGCAACATCACCCGCCTGTCGCGCCAGACGTGGACGAACTCTTTGTAAGCGATCGCCTCGATAGCGGTCCAGGATATCATACCTTGTACGCCAGTTTTACCGGTGCAGGATGATCCCCATCTGGCTTGAAGTATCCTCGGGAATAAGCCTGGAAGACATCTTCCATGTCGGGTTCAACCCAGTTGAACCCCAAAAATTTCAAGCCGGGGAACGGCCAATGAACTTGCCAGGAGTGCAGCAAGGCGTCTGGATCTTCTGCTTGGATCCGCAAATTTCCACTCCGCAGATCAGCTCCAAAGATCCCGGGCAATTTGCGAAATTCGAACATTGCAGTCATCGCCGGTTCGACCTGCACCTCCAGGAGATGGCCTTTGAGACCCTCCTTCAAGTCGCGTGGAGATCCATTCGCGAGCAGCTGCCCTCCATCCACGAACCCTACATCTGTGCAACGCTCCGCTTCATCCATGTAGTGCGTTGTCACGAAGATGGTCGTTCCAGCCTGACTCAATTCGTAAATTAAGTCCCAGATCGCCTGGCGATGCGTTGGATCCAGACCCGCAGTCGGCTCATCCATAAACAGCAGGATCGGCTCGTGAATCAGTGCGCACGCTATCGCAAGCAGCTGCTTGTACCCGCCGGACAGCCTTCCGGCTCTTTCAGACTCACGCCGTTCCAGGTCCAAGTCGCAAAGAACCTTCTGCGTCCGAGCTTTTATTTTTTGAGAAGGTACTCGGTAAGCTCCGGCAAAAAACCGGAGATTCTCGCCCACCGTCAGGTCTGAGTAAAGGCTGAACTTCTGCGGTACGTATCCGAAACGCGACCTGATTCTGAATCGATCCTTCCAGACATTCAGACCACAGATCGTACCGATGCCGGCGGTTGGCTTGGTCAACCCGCAGAGCATGCGGATGGTGGTCGTTTTGCCGGCTCCGTTTGCGCCCAGAAAGCCAAAAATCTCACCTGTCCGGATGGACATTGAAATCCTATTTACTGCCTTTTTTTTGCCAAACCTCTTGGAGAGGTTTTTCAGAACGATGAGCGATTCAGGCATGAATTGCAAAAAGGTCCGGTCTCCTTGGGTCCTTTGGAGATGGATACCTCAAAAGTCCGGCCGAGGTTAAAACTTTGCTGAAAGTGCGATCCTCAGATAGGGCACCCAATCCTCAGATTTGACTTTGTATCCGTCCGCCCGTGGGTAATCGAAGCGTCGGTACGGAGCGCAACCTCCTTCAAGATCTACGTCGACGTTCTGGGAGATTTTCCAGGTTAAACCGCCACCCGCTCGAATCTCAAAATAGTCAAGGATCGCGTCGTTGAGCTTCCGGATGCCTCGCGTCTGCCCAAATTGTTGACCGACCCGAAATGTCGCTTCCCGCAAATCGGCGCCGGCGAACAAGGTGGCTTTATCTGTCAGGCGATACTGGATCTGCGGCCGTGGCGCGACTCCATCGATCAGCCACTTGTCCGATAGTTTCCAGCGGATCCCGACCACCGGGAACACCGGAGTGTCGGCGTCCACATCGACATAGACCCCTCCGATGAAAAGGAGATCCGTGCTGTAAAAGTAAGTGCCGGCGATTTCGAAAGGCACATTGACGTCCTGCCATGAGATGTCCGCGAAATCGCTGTAGACTCCGGGGTGCGCTTCTATCCGCAAGAGCAGCGCTGGAGCAACCTGCAGATCTGCCCCAATGGCCAGGTCTAACCCCTGAACCGAATCCGGGATCGGGGCCTGCGCCTCGGGATTAAAAGCATACCGCTGCCATTCGACCCCCAATCGCAGCAACACCGTGTCCCGGACTTGCGCAGACAAGACCAGACTGGCTGAACTGCTGATCTCAGTGATATTTCCGACATTCCTTGAACCCGCGTTGGCGGAACCAATTCCAAAAACCGAGGTCTCAGCGTCCAGCTCATAAGACAGTGCCGAGGCGGACGGGGAAGACCCGCTAATAGTTTTGAAAGCGCCTTGCGCGTGCAAGGGTGCCTCTCTTAATCCCAAAACAAACAAAAACGCCCAAAAGAGTTTTTCCGTTATGACCGATCTCGCCCAGGTTTTCATGAAAATGACTCACAACCGTGCGAAATTATCTACCACGCGAGCTGTCGTGTAGGAAAGCTTTAACTGCTTTTTGGATTTCCCTCATCATCGCAGCACCGGAACCGAGCCGTTCTACCCCGCGCAATTCGCCCAGTTGCGCCGCCGAGGTCATATCGACTCTCCAGACGAGCGTTGCGTCCTGGTTATCGACCTTCACAGGCCAAAGCTGATAGAATGTCAGGACCGCATAAACAGCCCCGCTCGCATAATACTGAAGCTCGGCTGACTGCCAGCCGTCACCGGCGGGCCTCCCGTAGGAGGCCGTCAGACTCACCGCCGCCACGCCATCGGCGTCAAACATTTGCCAGGATTGTGAAGAAAGGGAGCCGCGCCCACCGCCGATCGGCGTCGACGAAATGAGAGACCCAAAAAAAGATCGCACACTTCCGCTTTCCCGGATTAGCCGCGAGACTTCCTCCTCGACCCGGACAGGCGAGCCGGTCGTTTCATAGGGTGGTTCAGCGCTGAGGCCGCCGGAGTTAAAACTTTGGCCGCGCTGAGCGAGCACCTTGCTCCAGAATTCCACTACACTGGCAGGCATTGCGCCGCCAGTCGATCCACCACCCGAAAACTCCTTCACCTCCGCGTTGCTAAGCTGAAGTTTAGAGGCATCCTGCGGCAATCTCAGCGTCGCATCGACGAATGCTTTGACCGAAGAATTCTGGCGAACCGAAGCGAGACCCGCAAAATCAGCGGGGTTGCCCCTTCCCGAGAAATCCCCTTGGGCATAAATCTTCAGTTCAGGGTGGCGGAGCGGATCCCATTGGCGTTGAAGGCTGACAACGGTTTTCACCGGCGCTCGAACCACGTACGCTGCTTGAACCGATAAACCGCGGGCGAAACTCATGGTCGGACCCCTGGACGCCAACACGTCGCCACCCGCTAATTTGTTCAGATCCGCATCTTTAAACACCGACACCGATCGAAGATCGCTGATCGGGTCGGCGTATCCAATGACGAGGAGGCCTTGCCAGCTAATTGCGAATGCCGAAACCATGCAAAAGCACCGCATGATGGCACACCAACGTCCGAGGGGGAGATTTACCGTTCTCAAAGTGCACGCATCGTACCCTTCTCCTTCTGGAGCGTCAACAGTGGCATTTGGGGTTGAAGTCGTTCAACGTTTGGCGTTCAACGTCAGCGGCGTTAACTGGTGGGCGTAGTAAGCCAACCGTCTCGGTTCGCCGCTCTCCGAGAGGGAAAGCGAGGACGCTTTCCTTACGCAAAACGGCGCCGAACTCCGTCAACCTTCCGAACGCCAACGCGCCGCCGAACGCCAAGCGCTGAACGCCGCACCAACTCCACCACCGTGAGGTAAAGCTGTCGACTGCACCGCTGAAGGCCAAACACCGAACGTTTTTGCTGGCGCCCCCCCTGGTCTTACCTATGTTCAATTCCGCCCTATGGATGAAGATTTACAAGCAATGGTCGATGCCGGCAAACTCAACGTCAAAGCTGCAGCCGCGCTCGACCAGCTTAAGCCGCAAACGTTTTGCCTCCACAAAAGCTGGGGGTTTGGTCGGATCAGCAGCTGGAATCTCCTCCTCAATCAAATCGTGGTCGATTTTGACACGAAAAAGAATCATCCAATGCAGTTGCCATACGCGGCTGAAACCCTGCAACCGCTGCCGGAAACACACATTTTTGTGCGGAAAATCACTGAACCTGACGTGCTCCGCGGACTCGCGGCCAGTAAAGTTCCTCAGCTGATTGAGCTAGTCCTGGAGAGTTTCGGCGGCAAAGCGACCCAAGACCAATTGCAACGAGCCCTCGCCCCCGAAATAGTCTCCGAAGCCAATTTCAAGAAGTGGTGGGAAGGCGCCAAAAGAGCGATCCGAAGAGATGGACGCTTCTCTTTGCCCGCCAGAAAAACCGAGCCGATCACAATCCGCGACGAATCGACCTCGTTCGAGGATGAAGTGATTGGCTTGTTCCAGAAGGCGCGAAAATTGAAGGATCAGCTTAATTACCTCGACCAGATCCTGAAAAACCTCGAAACGTTTGCTGGCAAAGAGAATGAGCTGCAAACGGTTGTCGCGCAGGTTGAAGAGATCGCGACTCGAAACACACGCCTGAACCCGTCTCAGGCCATCGAACTTTTGATCTCACGCGATGAATTGTGCGCAAAGTTGCCAGAACTGAAGAAAGGCGCCATCGGGTTGCCAGATTTGCTCCAGGAACACCAGCACAAGCTGGGCGAAATCGTCTCCCAGGTCCCGGCCAACAAACAGCGGCGGGTGCTCATGGAATTTCCGCAGACTTTCCCGGACGATTGGTCCGCACGGTTGCTGATCATTCTCCAGTCCGCGGGGTATCGCGTGATTGCAGAGATCGCGAAAATCCTCGTCGAACAAGGGCAAACCGAAGAGCTCCGGCAAGCATTAAATCGCGCGATCAAAGAACACTCCATCTCTTCCGAGGCGCTGTACTGGCTTTGCAAGGAGCGCGGCGCCGGCTCTTTTGGGGCGCTGCTCGATTTCGAATTGATGACCTCCATCATCAGCGCGCTCGAACGCGATCAATTCACCGAAAACCGGCGCGGCTCAAAACTGCACGACCTTCTCCTTGATGATCGAGAGCTTGTTTCCGACCTTTTAGTCAATGCACCGTCCCCTCAGGCACGAGACTTAATGCGACGGATGTTGCTGACTCCGGCTTTCGAAGAACTCAACAAGCGCTCGCTCATGGCCCGGATGATCAGAACCCATCCTGAATTGCAAGCCATGCTGACTGGAGACTCCGAGGAAAAAGAAGGAGCGCTGGTAGTGTCCTGGTCGAGTCTGGAAAAGCGCAAGGAAGAGTACGACCAACTGCTCTCGAAGAAAATTCCGGAGAATACCAGAGAGATCGGCATCGCCCGATCCTACGGCGACCTTCGAGAAAACTTTGAGTATAAAGCCGCGAAGGAGATGCAAACCGTTTTGATGCGGAGAAAAGCGGAACTCGAACAAATGCTGGCCAGAGCTCGGGGCTCCAATTTCGAAAACGCGGATCTGACGCAGGTTTCCATCGGGACCAAAGTGCTGTTGCGTGACACCAGTTCCGGCGAAATCTTCGAGTACAAAGTTCTTGGTGCCTGGGACAGCGACCCGGAGCAACATGTTATCTCCTACCAAACCGCCATCGGCCAGGCCTTACTCGGAAAGAAGCCTGGTCAAATCGTCGAACTACCCTCTGAAACCCACGGCCGACAGGTCGAGATCGTCGAGATCGACGCCCATAAAGTAGCCGAAGTCCTTGCCTGAGACCGAAGAGAGAAGTCAGGAGACACTAGTTGATATCACTTTTTACCGGGACAGAGTCGAGCCTGGCGGCGTCGGAATTCCGCCACCTTATAGCGATTCCCGCACGTAGCCGCGCTGCACCACTGGCGACGATGATTCTTTGTCGTGTCGTAGAAGTAGAGAACGCATGAGGTGGTATTGGCGCACTGGTGGAGATAGCTGAATTCGGCCTCAACCAGGAACTGGGCAATCTGATGGGCGAGAATGGCCAAGGCAAGCCGTTCCCCCTGATGCTGGGAGGCCGATCGGACAAGTTGAAATCCCTTCCTGCCAATCCGCTGAACTGTTTCGGTGAACGCGTCCGATTCTAACAAAGCATTGATCTTTTCGACAAATTCATCGCTGACCTTCCCACCTG